>NZ_JAZHFT010000047.1:0-32854 GCF_036541425.1 Consotaella aegiceratis | reverse complement strand
GGATCCGGAACCTCGGCAAAGCTCGCCGTGAACCAGGACATCGGCCTTCTCCTCTCAGAGCCAGGCCCTCATCCGATTCCATTCAACCAACAAATGCCAATTCAAATTCCCAAATGCGATCCCCCTGGCTTCGAGCGCCGTTGCGCTCGCCGCTCGATCGCGGGCGTTTCGGAGCGAGCGACATTCGAGCCGAACCGCGTTCCCGCTTTCAGCCCTCCCTTGCCGGGCGATGCCGGTTTGAAAAGCCTGAAATTTTTCAGCGTCGCGCCTCAGGCACCGACGAGCGTGTGCGTGATTCCGGAGAACCAGGATTCCGGACCGGCCTCGCGCGGCTCCAGTCCCTTCGACTGCAGCAGCTTATAGCTGTCGGCGTACCATTCGGAATCGGGGAAGTTCTGGCCGAGCACCGATGCGGCGGCCTGCGCCTCCTGGGTCAGCCCCATGGCATAGTAGGCTTCGGTCAGACGGGCCAGCGCCTCTTCCACATGGCGGGTGCGCGGGTATTCCTCGACCACCCGCTTGAAGCGGTTGATCGCAGCGACGTATTCGCGCCGCTCCAGATAGTAACGGCCGATCTGCATTTCCTTGCCGGCCAGTTGATCGCGCGCGAAACGGATCTTGGCAGCGGCGTCGTCCACATATTCGGAGTCCGGATAGCGGTCGACCACCTCCTGCATGGCCGCCATGGCGCGGGCGGCCGCACGCTGGTCGCGCGTCACGTCGGGGATCTGACGGAAATAGGACAGGCCGATGATGTACTGCGCGTAGGCCGCATCCTCGCTGCCGGGATAGAGCGACAAGTAGCGCTTGGCAGCGGTGACCGCCTCCTCGTATTCGCCGGAGCGGTAGCTGGTGAAGGCCTTCATGACGAGCGCCTTGCGCGCCCATTCCGAATAGGGATGCTGACGGTCGATGGCGTCGAACTTCTTGGCAGCCTCGGTGAGGCGCCCGCCTTCGAGATTGGCCAAGCCCTGATTGTAGAGAACGTCGGCCGGCTCGGTCTGCGCGGCCAGCGCCATCACGTCGATGTCGTCGTCGGACGACATGCAGCCAGACAGGCTCGTCGTCACGGATGCCGCAAGCGCCACGGCGACGAGACGCCGCGTCACCACCGACCATGCCGCTCGATTCGTCGCCCGGTTGCGCATGCCCATCTAGTCCCCACTCATCGACAATGCCGCCTCTCTACGCCAGGCAGCACCTCCCGGCAACGGTTGAGCCTCGGCATCCCGCCTTTTTTATGGCCGAGCCCGCCACGCCCTCGGCGGCAGCCAAAAGAAAACCGCCGGGAAAGGGCAACATGGTCCCTTCGCCCGGCGGTCGATCTCAAAGTGCTGTTCCTTGACCCCCGTTCAGAGAGTCGGAGGACCGAACATCGGAGCCGCCGCAGCGACCGGCAACGCATGCCGAACCGTCTTGCGGCGCGCCAAAGGCAGCTCGGTCACCTCGTAGGCCGTCGCATCCGCCAGAAGGGCCCGCAGAGCCGTCGCATTCATCATGTGACCGCCGCGAAACGAGCGGTAGCAGCCCAGGATGCGCGCGCCGGCCAGAGCCTGGTCGCCGATCGCGTCCAGCGCCTTGTGGCGGACGAATTCGTCGGTGAACCGCAGGCCGTCGGGGTTGATCACGCGGCCGTCGTGCCCGACGACGACCGAGTTGTCGAGCGACGATCCTAGAGCGCGGCCGGCAGCCCACAGGCGCTCGACATCGGCCATGAACCCAAAGGTCCGGGCACCGGCAAGCTCGTTGCGGAACAAGGCCGGAGCCAGATCGCAGGCATAGGACTGGTGGCCGATCGCCGAATTGGCAAAGTCGATTTCGATCTCGAAGCGGCTTCCGGCATAGGGTCGGTATTCGGCATAGCCGGTCTCGGTCTCGACGCGCACGGGCTTCAGTACACGCAGATACTGCCGCTTGGTGTCCTGAACCGTGGTTCCGACCGCTGCAATCGCTTCGACGAACGCCGCCGCGCAGCCGTCCAGGATCGGGATTTCGTCGCCATCGAGCTGAACGATGACGTTGTCGATCTCCATCGCGTAAAGCGCGGCCATCAGATGCTCGATGGTGGCCACCTGCACGCCGGCCGAATTGCCGACCACGGTCGCCAGCTCGACCGGAGCGGCGTTCCACGTCACCGCCTTGATCTCGTGCACTTGCTTGCCGTCGAACCGCTGGAACACCACACCGGTGTTGTCTTCCGCGGGCAGCAGGCACAGGGAAACGAGACAGCCGCTGTGGACGCCGACGCCTTCAAACGCGATACGCGCGCCGATCGTCTGCTGGTACATCAATAGGTCGCCCCTTCTAACGGATTCCAAGACGGCTGCCATCCACGTGGGTCAACGTGCAGCGTCTTCCAAAACCGCTTGGGTTGAGATGCGCACACGCCCAAAGGTCCCCTTAAGGGCTTTGGCCTTGCAAAACCTAGTTGCTGCCGCCTTTTCAACCAAATCACGCTTTCTTACCCGTTGTTACCAAGGCAGCGGCAAAGACAGACATAAATCCATAAATATCAACATGTTAAAATCGCCCGCCGGCCTGCTGGCCGACGGGCGATTGTGTCAGAAGCGCAACGGAGGGGTGATCAGTTGGCCTGACGGCGCAGGAAAGCCGGGATCTCCAACTGTTCGTCCTCGCTCATCGGCCGGCTCTGCGGCGCCGGGCGGGCGCTCGATTCGGCGGCCAGGCGGCGCGGAGCATAGGGATTCGGCTCGACCTGAGCGGTCGGCCGACGCTCCTCGGCAAGGCGCGCCTGACGCGGCATTTCGTGATGCGGCATCTCCTCGCCCTCGCGCCGTCCGAGACCCGTGGTCAGCCGACGCAGCAGACCCATCGGACCACGCTCGTCCTGGCCAGCCAGTTCAGCCGCCCGGGCATTGTGATGGTCGAGCTGCGCCTGCACCACCGGCGGGAAGTCTTCGACCCGCGGCATCCGGTGCGCGGCCTGGGCAGGCCGGGGCTCGGAGGCGACCGGCGCCATCTGAGCCATCTCGGCTTCGAGCGCAGCGGTGAAGTCGTCTTCGGCCTCGATGGCTTGCTCCGCCTGCGGCTCGGCCTGTTCGGGCTCGCTCATGACCGGCTCGGCCGGCATGGGAGCGGCGGCGACCGGCTCGGCGACGGTCATATGAACCGGCGCAGTCACAGGGGCCGGCTGCGGCGCGGGCATGGCGCGCTGAGCCGGGGCCGGGGCGATGGTCTGGCCGCGGATCTCGACCGGCCGGTCGAAGCACTCGTTGGCGGTCTTGTCGATGCCGGTCGCCACGACCGACACGCGCACCACGCCTTCGAGGTTCTCGTCGAACGTCGCGCCGAGGATGATGTTGGCGTCCTGGTCGACCTCCTCGCGGATGCGGGTGGCGGCCTCGTCGACCTCGAACAGGGTCAGATCGCGCCCGCCAGTGATCGAGATGAGCAGGCCCTTGGCGCCCTTCATCGAGGTCTCGTCGAGCAGCGGGTTGGCGATGGCGGCCTCGGCGGCGGCCAGTGCACGGCCCTCGCCCGACGCTTCGCCGGTACCCATCATCGCCTTGCCCATCTCGCGCATCACCGAACGGACGTCGGCGAAGTCGAGATTGATCAGGCCTTCCTTGACCATCAGGTCGGTGATGCAGGCGACGCCGGAATAGAGCACCTGGTCGGCCATCGCGAAGGCGTCGGCGAACGTGGTCTTGTCGTTGGCGATGCGGAAGAGGTTCTGGTTCGGAATGACGATCAGAGTGTCGACATTCTTCTGCAGGTCCTCGATCCCCTGCTCGGCAATGCGCAGACGGCGCTGGCCCTCGAAGTGGAACGGCTTCGTCACCACGCCGACGGTCAGGATGCCCTTCTCGCGGGCCGCACGCGCCACCACCGGCGCCGCGCCGGTGCCCGTACCGCCGCCCATGCCGGCCGTGACGAAGCACATATGCGCGCCCATCAGATGATCGCAGATCTCGTCGATGGATTCCTCAGCGGCCGCGCGGCCGACTTCCGGCTGCGAGCCGGCACCGAGACCTTCGGTGACCGCCACGCCCATCTGGATGATGCGTTCCGCACGCGACGAGCGCAGAGCCTGCGCGTCGGTGTTGGCGATCACGAAATCGACGCCTTCCAGACCGGCGTTGATCATGTTGTTGACGGCGTTGCAGCCGCCACCGCCGACACCGAACACGGTGATGCGGGGCTTCAGCTCGGTCAGGTCCGGCTTTTCCAGGTTGATGGGCATGTCCTTTTCCTTCTTGCGATGGCCGCCTCGCCGTGTCGGCCTGCTCTACTACTGGTTCGCCGGCGCGCGGCGTGTCGCTTCCGGAAGGGGCCGGTCGGCCCGCCTCCAATTCCTCAAAAACTCTGGCGCAGCCAGGCACCCAGGCGGCCGAACTGCGTACGCTCATCGAGGGTCGAGCCCAGCGCGGACGTGTCCGCGAAGCGCTCGCTCGCCGCGACCTGCGGGTAGATCAGGAGACCGACCGAGGCCGCGAAGGCCGGGCTCTTGTTGGCGGCCGTAAGCCCGGAAACGCCCAAGGGGCGACCCAGACGCACGTTGCGCTGCATGATCGAACGGGCCGTATCCGCCAGCCCCGCCAGCTGGCAGGCACCTCCAGTGACGACCACGCGCTTGCCGATCACGTGGCCCAGCCCCGAAGCGGCCAGCCGGTCGCGAATCAGCTCGAACGTCTCCTCGACGCGCGGCCGGATGATCCGGGTGATCAGCGAATGCGCGACATTGACCGGCGCATCCCGTCCTTCCTCGCCCAATTGGGCCACTTGGATCATCTGCGTATCGTCCATCAGCTCGCTCAATGCGCAGCCATGCATGACTTTGACACGCTCAGCCTGCTCGGGGCTGATCGACAGGCCCCGCGCCAGGTCCATGGTGATGTGGTGGCCGCCCAGCGCGATCGAGTCGGCATAGACGAAGCGGCCGTTCTGGAAGATCGCGATGGTCGTCGAGCCCGAACCCATGTCGATGCAGGCCGAGCCCATGGCCGCCTCGTCGTCGACCAGGGTCGCCAGGCCGCTGGCATAGGGCGTCGCCACGAAGGCCTCGACCGACAGGTGAGCCCGGTTGATCGCCGCCTCGAGATTGCGCAGCGGCGTCTCTTCCGCCGTCAGCACATGCATGTGGGCACAGAGCTGCCGGCCCATCATGCCTTCCGGATTGTCGATGCCGCTTTCGCCGTCGAGACTCATGTCGAAGGGTAGCGAGTGCAGCACCAGCCGGTCGTCCTCGATCGGCACATGGGCGGCCAGCGACAGCGCGCGCTTGATGTCGGCCGCATCGATGGTGGTGCCCGCCGCCATGCTTTCGCCGCGACCGCGCAAGCTCTTCAGCCGCCCGGCGGTAAGCGAGACGATCAGCGATTCGATGGTCAGGCCGGCCATGCGCTCGGCCGTATCGACGCAATGGCGGATCGACTGTTCGGCGGCGGCGAGATCGACGACCAGGCCGGACTTGATGCCGCGCGAGCGCTGATGACCGACGCCGACGACTTCGATGTCGTGGGTGCGGCCCGGCAGCACCTCGCTTTCGGCGCGCGGCCGCAGCCGCGCGATCAGGCAGGTGATCTTCGAGCTGCCGACATCGAGAACCGAGATGGTGCGCGAGCGGCGCGACAATCCCTTCAGGCGCGGCAGACCGCCGGTGCGGCGAGAAAAGAGGCTCATACCCGATTCTCCTTCTCGCGCTGCTTCATGATCTTCTCGCGCTCCTTGAGCGCGGCCTTGCGCCGAACCACCGCATCAGGCGTCAGCTTGATGATCATCTGATCCTCGATGCGCATGTCGACGGCCATGATATCGCGGCCGAGAAGCCCCTCTTCCTTGTCCATCCGCATGACTTCCGCAGCCGCTTCGACCGGGTTCTTTTCGGGCAGGCGAATGGTCACGCCATTGTCGAGCCGAAGGTCCCAGCGGCGCTCGCCGACGCGGATATAGGCCCGCACCCGCGCCTTGAGCGCCGGCAGCACCTCCAGCGTATCGAGGAGGTCGGCGGCCTCCTGTTCGGCGCCCTGCCCGACGACCAGCGGCAGATTGGAGAAGCGACTGCCGGAGTAAGGCACGATCTCGCGTCCGTCGTGGTCGATGACGAAGAGGTCGCGACCGCGCTGCCACAGCGCGAACGGCTGGCGCTCGACCAGGGCAATGTCGACCCGATCGGGATAGATCTTCTGGACCGACGCGCTGGCGATCCACGGCATCGCCTCCAGCGTCTCGCGCGCCGCATCGGCGTCGAGCGACACCAGACTGGAGGAACCGGTCTGCCAGAGCGCCTGGAGAACGTCGATTTCGGTCGTCTCGGTGTTCCCGGCAACGTCGATCTGATCGATGGAGAAGCCGACCGGCTGAGCAAGCGCATCGACCACGGCCGTCGTATGGCCGCCGAGCGCCATGCCGTAGAGACCGCTCGAACCGAGCACCACCACGGCCAGCACGCCGAAACGCGGAGCACGAAGACGGCCGAGATCGTCGGCGGCCGACGTCAGGCGGCGCCCCAGAAGCGACATACGGAAGGCGAGACGGCTCAGGCGGCCGTTGCCATCCATGTCGAAATGGTTTTGCGAGATTAGCGCCGACACGATGCGTCTCCCACCAACCAGGTCAAGATGTTGCCGAAGGTGAGACCTTCGGCGGCTGCGATGTCCGGCACCAAAGAGGTCGGCGTCATGCCCGGCTGCGTGTTGATTTCGAGCCAGATCAGCTCGCCCGTGCCGTTGGGCCGGTCGTCATAGCGGAAGTCCGAGCGCGAAATGCCGCGGCAGCCGAGCGCCCGATGCGCCGCCAGCGCACAATCCTGGACCTTGCGATAGACGTCGGCGGGAATTTCGGCCGGCACGACATGGCGCGAGCCACCCGGCGCGTATTTGGCATCGTAATCGTAGAAGCTGTGACCCTGCGGAATGATATCGCAGACGCCGAGCACGCGATCGCCCATAACGGCACAGGTGAGGTCACGGCCGTGCACGAAGCGCTCCACGATCACCATGTCGCCGTAGCTCCATTCACTCGAATAGAGCTCCTGCGGCGGCTGCGCCTGATCTTCCTTGACGATCAGAACACCGAAGCTCGACCCTTCGCGGACCGGCTTGGCCACATAGGGCGGCGGCAGGACGTGCGACTTGGCAGCCTCCAGCCGGTGCAGCACCTTGGCCTCCGCCACTGGAAGGCCAGAGGCGGAAGCGATGATCTTCGCCCGCTCCTTGTCCATGGCGAGCGCCGAGGCGAGCACGCCGGAGTGGGTGTAGGGGATCTCAAGAAATTCCAGGATGCCCTGGAGCGTCCCATCCTCGCCGAACGGGCCATGCAGGGCATTGAAGGCGACGTCCGGACGGAGCGCGGCAAGCGTTTCCGCGACCGCGTGATCGACGTCCACGCGGGTCACGCGGAAGCCTTCGGCCTCCAACGTATCGGCGCACGCCTTCCCGGAAGCCAGACTGACTGGCCTCTCCGAGGAAAATCCGCCCATCAAAACTGCGACATGCTTGGTCATCGACCGGAAGAGCCTATTCCTGCCACGCTACGCGACCATTCTTGGCTCGGGGATGGTTAAACGCTGGTTAACCACCCTCGGCCTTGGCAAGAAGTTGTAAGGCTCTTTTCCGGTGCGAGGCTGACTTTTGGCTGGCCACGAACACCGATCCGGCGAAGAAGCGCTTGACGCTTCTCATCTTTTCCTCCCGGCGCGGCCGGCCTCGCGCCCTGGCGCGAGGCGCCGAGAGGCCTGCCCACGGTCCTGCGAGCGCCCTCACCGAATGCCCCGAGCGATAACGGCGAAGTGAAGAGCGGCCACCAGGGGCGCGCCTCAAGAGGCCGATCGCCGGGCGTCTCGACGACGCCTCCCCGGTTCAGGCCGGGCCCATCTTCCGGATCGCCGCCAATTCACCCGGCAGCGCATAGGCCCAGTTGGTGATCGAGCCTGCCCCGAGGCAGATCACCATGTCGCCGGGTTCGGCCATCGTGTCGATCAACGGTGCAAGCTCGCTCGGATCGTCGATCAGGCGCACGTCGCGATGGCCGCCAAGCTTCATGCGTTCGGCCAGCATCTGCGAATTGACGAACTCGATCGGTTCCTCGCCCGCGGCATAGACCGGCGCGAGAACCACCGAGTCGGCGTCGTTGAAGCAGGCGGCGAATTCGGAAAACAGGCTTTGCAGCCGGGTGTAGCGATGCGGCTGCACCACCGCGATGACGCGGCGGCCGGCCGAACGCCGCGCGGCGGCGAGCACGGCGCGAATCTCCACCGGGTGATGGCCGTAATCGTCATAGACGTCGACGCCGTTCGTCGAGCCGGTGTGAGTGAAGCGCCGCTTCACCCCGCCGAAGCCGGCGAGGCCCTTGCGGATGTCGTCGGCCGGAATGCCGAGCCGGTGGGCGACGGCGATGGCGGCCGTGGCGTTGGAAACGTTGTGAAGGCCGGGCATCGGCAGGACGAGGCCGGCGATCTCGTCCGATTGGCCGGTCACCCGGTCGCGGATGGTGACGTCGAAGATCGATTTCGGACCGTCGACGCGCACATTGCCGAAACGGGCATCGGCCTGGATGGTCTCGCCATAGGTGATGATTCGGCGGTCCTCGATCTCCGACACCAGGCTCTGGACGACCGGATGGTCGAGACACATCACGGCGAAGCCATAGAAGGGAACGTTCTCGACAAACCCCTTGAAGGCCTCCTTCACGGCATCGAAGGTGCCGTAGTGGTCGAGGTGTTCGGGATCGATGTTGGTGACGACGGCGATGTCGGCCGGCAGCTTCAGGAAGGTGCCGTCGGACTCGTCGGCCTCCACCACCATCCAGTCGCCCTCGCCCATTCGGGCATTGGTGCCGTAGGCATTGATGATGCCACCGTTGACCACGGTCGGATCGAGGCCGCCGGCATCGAGCAGCGTCGCGACCATCGACGTGGTCGTCGTCTTGCCATGCGTGCCGCCGATGGCGATCGCTTGGCGGAAACGCATCAGCTCGGCCAGCATCTCGGCGCGGCGGACGATCGGCAGCAGGCGCTCGCGCGCCGCCATCAGCTCGGGGTTGGAGCGCTTGATGGCGGTCGAAACGACGACGACCTCGGCCTTGCCGAGATTCTCCGCGCGATGGCCGACCGAAACCTCGACGCCCAGGCCGCGCAGGCGCTGCACGTTGGCGTTCTCCGCCTGGTCCGAGCCCTGCACGGTGTAGCCGAGATTGACCAGCACCTCGGCGATGCCGCTCATGCCGATGCCGCCGATCCCGATGAAATGGACCGGACCGATATTGGGGGCCATCTTCATCGCCTTCATGGCCGCACTCCTTGTCTTTTCATGGCTTTGCCGTCGTTCTGCCGGGCATAGAGGCAACCAGATCGGCAAGCAACTGCGTCGCGTCGGGACGGCCTGCGCCCTTGGCCGCGGCAGCCATCCCGGCGAGACGATCGGGGTCGCCCGCCAAAGCGGCGATATCGTTCGCAAGACTGCCGGCGTCGATCGTCGGCTGGCGTCGCATCACCGCGCCGCCGGCATCGACCAACACCTGCGCGTTGTGCCCCTGGTCGTCGTCGAGCGCATGCGGCAGCGGCACCAGCAGTGCCGGGCGGCCGATGATCGATAGTTCCTGCACTGTCGAAGCGCCCGACCGCGAGACCACGAGATGGGCAGCCGCGATCCGCGCAGGCATGTCGGAGAAAAAGGGCGAGACCTCGGCGGCCACGCCGAGTTCGCCGTAAGACGCCTTCACCCGCTCCTCGTCCTCCGGCCGCGCCTGCTGCACGATTCGGAGACGGCTCCGCAAGCAATCGGGGAGCTTGGCGACCGCCTGCGGCATCCTATCGGAAAAGAATCGGGCGCCCTGGCTGCCGCCGAAGACGAGCAGGCGAAATGGCTCGCCCTCCCGCGACGGCTGGTACGGCACTCTGGCGGCCTCCACGGCGGCCTGCCGCACCGGATTGCCGGTGACGACGATCTTGCCGGCGACCGCCGGCTCGACCTTCTCCTGCGGGAAGCCGGCCGCGACCCGATCGACGCGGCGGGCCAGGAACCGGTTGGCGCGCCCCATCACGGCGTTCTGTTCCTGCACCATGGTCGAGAGCCCGGCTCGGCTTGCCGCTAGCAGCGGCGGTACGGTCGGATAGCCGCCAAAGCCGACCACCACGTCCGGCCGCAGCCGGGCGATCAGCGCCTTGGCCGTGCGAAATCCCTTCCACAGCGTCAGGGCGGAGCGAGCCACGGCCAGCGGGTTCTTCGAGCCGAACGTCGCCGACGGCACGACATGGATCTCCGCCGCCGGGAAATGGCCGGCGAAGCGCCCCGCCCGCTCGTCGGTCGCCAGGTGCACGGTCAGACCGCGCGAGCCAAGCTCATGAGCCAGGGCCTCGGCCGGAAACAGATGCCCACCCGTGCCGCCGGCACACAGCAGGATCAATCGGCTCGAGGATGCGGGCATTGAGCACTCCAGGACATGGGACGCGGCGGAAACGCAAGGGACACGGTCGGATGGCGCCGCTATCCCTTGCGCACCAGGATCGCGGCAGCCTTGTGGCGCCGTCTTCAGGCGCTGGTGTAGGCGGCGGTGCGCTCGACCAGACGGTCGGTTTGCGACCGGTTCTCAGGGCGCTTGCGCGTCAGAGCCAGGATGAAGCCGGCACTGATGGCGACCGCCATCATCGACGACCCGCCATAAGAGATGAAGGGCAGCGTCATGCCCTTCGCGGGCATCAGTTGGAGGTTGACCGCCATGTTGATGATCGATTGCAGGCCGAACAGCAGGACGAGCCCCGAGATCGCGAGCCGCGAGAAACCGTCGCGCTGATTCAGCGCCACCGACAGGCCGCGCACCACGATCAGGCAGAAGATCGAGGCCAGCACCATGCAGGCGATGATGCCGTATTCCTCGGCCAGCACCGAGAAGGCGAAGTCGGTATGGCTGTCGGGCAAGAGGCGCTTGACGGTTCCCTCGCCCGGCCCCTGTCCGAGCCAGCCGCCGCTGATGATCGCCTCGCGCGCCGTGTCGGTCTGGAAGGTGTCGCCCTCGCCCGTCATGAAGCGGTCGATGCGGCTGGCGACGTGCGGAAACACGATATAGGCGGAAAAGAAGCCGCCCAGTCCCAAGCCGCCGAGCACCGCAATCCACAGCCACGGCATGCCCGCCATGAAGAACAAGCCGCCCCAGGCCGAGGCGATCAGGATGGTCTGGCCGAGATCGGGCTGGGCGACCAGCAGCGCCGCCACGACGAAGAGCAGGATGATGGCAAAAAGGTTGCCGGGGATCTCCGGCCGGCGCGTGCCCTCGGCGAACAGCCAAGCGCACAGCACGATAAAGGCGGGCTTCATGAATTCCGACGGCTGGATCGACAGCGGCCCGAAATCCATCCAGCGGCGGGCACCCTTGATCTCGGTGCCGAAGAACAAGGCCATGACCATCAGGACCAGCGAGGCGGCGAACAGGATGAGCGATGCCCGGCGCACCCCGCGCGGCGACAGCATGGAGCAGCCGAGCATCACCGCCGCGGACGGAATCAGGAAGACGATGTGGCGCTTGACGAAGTGGAAGGGTTCCAGGCCGATGCGCTCGGCCACCGGGGGACTGGCGGCGAAGGACAGCACCGCACCGGCCACCATCAGGGCGAAGAAGGCCGCCAGGAACCAACGGTCGACACTCCACCACCAATCGGTCACGACGCTGCGATTTGCCCGGCTCGCCATGGCTCAGCCCTTCCGAAATATCTCGACGCCATCGAGGCGACCGACCGCTTCCCGGAAGGCGGCGCCCCGCACCTCGAAATTGCGGAACTGATCGAAGCTGGCGCAGGCCGGCGACAGGAGGACCACTTCTTCCTCCCCCGACTGGGCCGCGTCGTGTGCCGCATGCTCGATGGCGGCCGCGAGAGTATGCGAGATTTCGTTAGGAATCCGTTTACCAAGAGTGGCCGCGAAATCCTCCGCCGCCTCGCCGATCAGATAGGCCTTGGCGATGCGCGGGAAAAACTCGGCCAGCGAGGTGATGCCGCCTGCCTTGGGCCGTCCGCCGGCAATCCAGTGGATGCGAGGAAAAGAGGACAGCGCCGGCGCGCATGCATCGGCGTTGGTCGCCTTGGAATCGTTGACGAAGAGCACGCGGCCGAGCCGCCCCACTTCTTCCATGCGATGGGCGAGGCCCGGAAAGGTTTGGAGTCCCGCCCGGATTTCCTCGTTGGTGAGGTCGCAGGCCTCCAGAGTGGCCACGGCTGCCGCCGCGTTCTGACCGTTGTGACGGCCGCGCAGGGAGCCGATCCCGGCGAGCGGAAATACCGTGTCGCCGGTGCCGGGGCGGCGCCGCACGACGGCCTCGCCATCGAAGAAGACGCCGTCGGCCAGTTCGCGCTCCTTCGAGATTCGCGTGACCCGGCCGCCCGCCGCTTCGATCTCGTCGGCTATCCGCCGGCAGAAATCATCGTCGACCCCCACCACGGCGAGGTCGGACGCCTTGACCAGCCGCGCCTTGATCGCGGCGTAGTTGTCGATCGTGCCGTGCCGGTCGATGTGATCCGGCGTCACGTTGAGGAGCAGGCCCACCGAGGGCGCCAGCGAGGGCGCGAGATCGATCTGGTAGGACGAGCATTCCACCACGTAGAAGCGGTCGGGGGCCGGCGGATCAAGGTTCATCACGGCCACGCCGATATTGCCGCCGAGCTGCGTGTCGCGGCCGCTCGCCTTCAGGCAATGGGCAATCAGCGCGGTGGTCGTGGACTTGCCGTTGGTGCCGGTGATGGCGATGAATGGCGCCTGCGGCGCGCCTTCGCGGCGTTCGCGCGCAAACAGCTCGATATCGCCGACGATCTCGACGCCGGCGGCCTGCGCAAGCTGGGCCGACCAGTGCGGACGCGGATGCGTCAGTGGCACGCCTGGCGACAGCACGAGCGCGGCAAAGGCAGACCAGTCGGCCTGCCGAAGGTCGGCCGTCGTGATGCCCGCCTCGGCCGCTGTCGCCACGGCGGCGGAATTGTCATCCCAGGCGACGACCTCGGCTCCGCCTTTCACCAGGGCCTCGGCCGTGACCCGGCCGGAGCCGCCGAGCCCGAACAGTGCAACACGTTTGCCAGCCCATGACGACGCCGGAATCATTGTCTGCTTACCTCAGTTTCAGGGTCGAGAGCCCAAGGAAGGCGAGCAGGAAGGCGATGATCCAGAAGCGGACCACCACTTGGCTCTCGGTCCAGCCGAGCTTTTCGAAATGATGATGGATCGGCGCCATCAGGAAGACGCGCTTGCCGGTCAGCTTGAAGGAGCCGACCTGGATGATCACCGACAGCGCCTCGATGACGAACAGCCCGCCGATGATGCCGAGGACGATCTCGTGCTTGGTGGCGACCGCAATGGCGCCGGTCATGCCCCCCAGGGCCAGCGACCCGGTGTCGCCCATGAAGATGGCGGCCGGCGGCGCGTTGAACCAGAGAAAACCGAGGCCGGCCCCGATGACCGCGCCGCACAGCACCGCAAGCTCGCCGGTGCCGAGCACGTAGTGGATCTGGAGATAGTTGGCGAAATTCACGTTGCCGGCGAGATAGGCGATCAGCCCCAAGGCGGAAACCGCGATCATGATCGGCACGATCGCCAGACCGTCCAGGCCGTCGGTCAGGTTCACCGCATTGCCGGCGCCGACGATCACAAAGGCCGCGAACGCGACGTAGAACCAGCCCAGGTCAAGCAGCAGCTGCTTGACGAACGGGAAGGCGAGCGACGTTGCGAAGCTTCCCGTCCCGGCCCAGATCATCGCCGCGCTGGCAAGGCCGGCGATCAGGAATTCCAGCGCGAGCCGCGATTTGCCGGAAAAGCCCATGTGGCTTTGCTTGGTGACCTTGAGATAGTCGTCGTAGAAGCCGATCGCGCCGAAGCCGACCGTGACCAGGAGAACGGTCCACACATAGACGTTGGTCAGGTCGGCCCAGAGCAGCGTGGCGACGAGCACGCCGGACATGATCATCAACCCGCCCATGGTGGGCGTGCCGGCCTTCTTGAAATGGGTTTGCGGCCCGTCGGCGCGGATCGGCTGCCCCCGGCCCTGGCGGACACGCAGGCTGGCGATGATCGCCGGTCCGAACAGGAACACCGTGATGAAGGACGTGATGATGGCGCTGCCCGTGCGAAAGGTCAGGTAGCGAAACACGTTGAAGACCTGAACCTGGTCGCCCAGCGTTCCAAGATAAGCGAGCATGGATCAGGCCTCCTCGGCGCCGGAGGAGGATGTGGCGCCGTCGGGATCGGGGGGTGCCGAGGCCGGATCGGCGGGTTCGCCAGGCGCAGGAAACTGTTCGATCAGGCGATCCACCAGCTTGCCGAAGGCCATCGCCAGCGATGCCTTGACGAGTACCACGTCGCCGGCGCGCACCTGCCTCAGCAGGTTCGGCCCCAGGGCACCGGCATCGTCGTACCAGTCGCAGGACAGCCTGTCGCCGATGGCGTCGCGCAGCGCCGTCATCGCCTCGCCGGCCAGCAGCACTTGACCGACGCCCGCCGCGATCAGCGGCTCGGCCAGTTCGGCATGCAGGTCCGGGGCCCTGTCGCCGAGTTCTCGCATGTCGCCGAGAACGGCGATGCGCCGTCCCTCACCCGTCGGCTCCGCCGCGCCGAGAACCTCGATCGCCGCCTTCACCGAGGCGGGATTGGCGTTGTAGCTGTCGTCGATCAGCACGATGCGGCCGCCGTCCGGCGTCGTCAGCCGATGCCGCTGCCCCCGCCCCTTGACGCTGCGCCAAGACGCCAGGGCATCGGCGCAGGCCTGCAGATCGGCGCCCACCAGATCGGCAGCGCCCAGCACGGCGAGGATATTCTGAACCGTATGCCGGCCGGCCACCGGCAGATGCACCACGACGTCCTGGCCGGCGATCGTAGCGGTCATCCGGCTGCCTTCGCTCGACGGCTCGAAACCGGTCAGCCGATAGTCGGCACCAACCGCCTCGCCAAAGGTCTTGATGGTCTTGACGCCGGCCTGACGCGCCATGGTGGCGAGCCGCACGCTCTGCGGATCGTCGGCGTTGAGCAGCGCCGTGCCGCCGGGCACAATGCCTTCGAAGATTTCGGCCTTGGCCTCGGCGATCTCGTCCAGGTCTCGGAAATGGCCGAGATGAGCCGGCGCGATCAGCGTGACGATGCCGACATCGGGGCGCACGAGCTGGGTGAGCGGTCGAATCTCGCCGGCGTGGTTCATGCCGATCTCGAACACGCCGAAGCGAGCCTCGGCCGGCAATCGGGCCAGGCTCAGCGGCACGCCCCAATGATTGTTGAACGAAGCGGTCGATGCATGCACCGAGCCGCATGCCGACAAGGCGTGACGCAGCGCCTCCTTGGTCGTGGTCTTGCCGACACTGCCGGTAACCGCGATGATCCGCGCCTTGCTGCGCGCCCTGGCGGCTTCGGCCAGCCGGCCGAGCGACATCAGCACGTCGTCGACGACGAGCAGCGGCGCCTGGACGCGACCGAGCGCCGGCAGCCTCTGTTCGGCGACCACCAGAACCGAGGCGCCGGCTGCGGCAGCGGCCGTCAGAAACGAATGCCCATCGAACCGCTCGCCCTTGATGGCGAAGAAGGCTTCGCCATCCTGCAGGGTCCGCGTGTCGATCGACAGGCCGGTGACGGCGGCCGGAACGTCGCCCATCGGCCGGCCCTGTGTGGCGGCGACGATCGCGTCCATATCCCAGAGAGTTTCGCTCATCGGCCGCTCTCCGAGACGGCGGCACGAATCTCCTCGTCGTCGCTGAACGGAATCGTCGTCGTGCCGATCGTCTGGCCGTTTTCGTGTCCCTTGCCGGCGACCACCACCGTATCGCCCGCGTGCGCCTCGGCCACGGCGTGGCGGATGGCTTCGCGGCGATCGCCGATCTCGATCGCCCCCTTGGCCGCAGCCATGATCTCGGAGCGGATCGCAGCGGGCTCCTCGGACCGCGGATTGTCATCGGTGACGATGGCGACATCGGCCAGACGGGTGGCGATCTCGCCCATGATGGGACGCTTGCCGCGGTCGCGGTCGCCGCCGCAGCCGAAAACGACGATCACCCGACCCGTCGTGAACGGCCGCACCGAGGCGAGCACGTTCTCGAGCGCCTCGGGCTTGTGGGCGTAGTCGACGAAGATCGGGACGCCGTCGGACGTCGTGGCGGCCAGATCCAGCCGGCCCGACGCCCCCTTGATATGCTCCAGCGCGGCCAGAGCCTTTTCGGCATCCAATCCGGTGGCGATGGCCAACCCTGCCGCAACGAGCGCGTTGAACATCTGAAACTCGCCGGCCAGCGGCAGCACGACGCGGAAGTTCCGTCCATCGGCTTCGATCTCGCCCACCTGGAGCCGGCGCTGGAGTTCGAGCCGCTTCAGCTTGAGGAACGATCCGCGACGCCCGACCGTGAGAACCTCGGCGCCCTCGGCCCGGATCACCTCTTCGGCGCGCTCCGACCAGGCGTCGTCGGCAAACACCACCGCCGGTGCGCCTTTCGGCAACAACGAACGGAAGAGCCGCATCTTGGCCTGGAAATAGTCGTCCAGCGTCGGATGGTAGTCGAGGTGGTCGCGGCCGAGATTGCTGAAGGCCGCAGCGGCAAGCCGGATGCCGTCGAGACGACGCTGATCAATGCCATGGCTCGACGCTTCCATCGCGGCGTGCGTCACGCCTTCGTCGGCCAACTCGGCCATGACGGCGGACAGCGCTACCGGATCGGGCGTGGTCAGAGAGCCGTAGATATCCTTGGAGGGAGAGACGACGCCGGTGGTGCCGATCGATGCAGCGGGAATGCCGGCTTGCGCCCAGATCTGGCGGGTGAAGGTGGTGATCGACGTCTTGCCGCTGGTGCCGGTGACTGCAACCACGCTCTCCGGCTGGCGGTCGCCGTGAAAGCGTGCCGCCAGGAGAGCGAGCGCCCGGCGCGCGTCGGACGCGCGAACGACCGGCAGGCGGGATTCGACCTGCGTGGTGTCGCCGCACAGAATCGCCGCCGCCCCCTTGGCTTCGGCCTCGGCCACGAAACGCGCGCCATCGGCTTTGACCCCCGGCAGCGCTGCGAACAGATAGCCCGGCTCCACCTTGCGAGAATCGGCCGTGATGCCGGTGATCTCGGTGTCTGCGCTCGGCTGCGGGGCGGCTATCCCATCGGAAAGAGCGGATAATCTCATTAACTATAATCCACGCCTCAAGGAAAAGCCGGCGACGCAGCGCCGGCTCTTTGTGCCCCGTTCTAGCCGTTAATAGGACACGAGCAAGGACTTTCCGCTGTCGCCGAAGTCCGGCTTGACCTTGAGCAGCGGCGCGGCACGGCGGATGATAGCCGCGGCCGTGGGCGCCACGTTCCAACCGGCCGTCGCGTAATATTTGCCAGGTTCCGGCTTGGGCTCGTCCAGCAACACCAGTACGATGTACTGAGGATCGTCCATCGGAAAGCCAGCGACAAACGCGTTGCGCCTCTTGTTGCTGTCATACCGGCCGTTGACCACCTTTTCAGAGGTCCCCGTCTTGGCCCCCACCTTATAGCCCGGAACATCGGCGAAGTTCGCCGTGCCGCGCTGATCGGCGACGTTGAGGCGATACAGGTAGCGCAACTCGTCGCTGGTACGCTTGCTGACGACCTGTGTGGCGATTTTCGCGGCTTCTTCCGGCGTCCGCCGCAGGAAGGTCGGGTTGACTAGATAACCGCCGTTCAGAATCGCGGCGGCCGCGGACGCCGTCTGCAGCGGCGTCGTCATTACGCCATGACCGAAGGCGATGGTGACCGAATTGATCTTCTTCCACACCTTTGGCTGGCCGGGCGTGGCAACCTCGGGCAGCTCGGTGTGCATGCGAGACAGCAGTCCGAGTTTTTCCAGGAATGCCTTATGGCCCTCGATGCCGACTTTCTCGGCCTCCAGCGCCGAGCCGATGTTCGACGAATAGATGAAGACCTCCGGCACAGAGATGCGCGGCGGATGACGGTCATAGTCGTGAATGGCGAAACCATCGATGCGCAACGGATGCGAGGCGTCGAAGGTATCGTTCATCGTGAACAGACCCGAATCGAGCGCCATCGCCGTGGTGAAGGTCTTGAAGGTCGATCCCATCTCGTAGGTACCGGCCGTCATTCTGTTCATGTTTTCCGGCTTCAGCGCATCCGCTGGATCGTTGGAATCGAAGTCCGGTAGCGAGCACATCGCGATGACCTCGCCGGTCTTGGCATCGAGAATGATGCCGCCCCCGGCGATCGCGCGATAGCGTTGTATCGCCGCGACCAATTCGTCACGCACGATATGCTGCACCCGCAGGTCGAGCGACAGCTGGACCGGCGCGAGGTCCGTGTCGACGTTGAGGCCGGCGCTGCGCAACGCGCTATAGCCGGCATCGTCGACGTACTTCTCCATGCCGGCGATGCCCTGGTTGTCGACGTTGACGAAACCAACGACATGAGCGGCGGTAGAGCCGCCGGGATAAAAGCGCTTCTTCTCGGTGCGGAAGCCGATGCCCGGAATGCCCAGCGCGAGGATGTCCTGCTGCTGGCGCGGCGTCAGTTCGCGCTTCAACCAGGCGAAGCCCGCATCGCCCGAGAGGCGGGTGTGCAGAATCTTGGCGTCGAGGTCGGGCAGCACGGTGCGCAGAAGCTCGGTCGCCTCGTCCGCATCGACGATGCGGCGCGGCTCGGCATACAGCGACGCCGTCTTGATGTCGGTCGCCAGAACCTCTCCGTTGCGATCGAGCAGATCGGGACGCGCCGCCATCATCTGGCTCTGAGCGGCGCGGTAGCCGCTGGCCCCGGCCGGCGTCATGCCCCACATGACCATGCGGCCGCCGATGACGGCATAGACCGCACAAAAAAGACCGACGGCAATGACGAAGCGGCCGCGATTCTTCGCGGTAGCCGGACCACTCCGGCTGCGGCGGGTCGCCATCATCAGCGTCTCGGCTTCCTCGCCGCTCTCACGGCACTGCTTGATGAAGTTGATCATCGCACCACGCTCTCGGAACTGTCGGCATAGCCGCCGAGCACGTCATTGGGATTGGGAATGAGGTTGATCGGCTGTGCCGGAAGCTCATCCGGCTCGACGATCTGGTCGGGGCGCATTGGTTCGAGACCGAGATCGGCCGAATAGGTTTCGACCAGGCGCTGCAGCCGATCGGGCTGATTGAGCAGGCTCCAGTCGGCCTCCAGGAGGGCGATCGTGTCGCGTTCCTGTCCGATCTGGTGCTGGACGGCGTCGAGATGCTCCTCGACCGCTTCGGCCTCGTGCTTGATCTTGTAGGTCCAGGCCGCCGCCGAGATCATCACGGCGATCAGGACGATGTCGAGTGTTCTCAGCATGGCTGTCAGGTCCCCGAATGTGGCAGTGCGGCAAGCGCCGGCAGGTCGATGAAAGAGAGCGCATCGGCGCGCGCGGGTGCCTGGCTGCGCGTTCCCCAGCGCAGCTTGGCGGAGCGGGCACGCGGATTGACTTCGCTCTCTTCGGTCGAGGCGGAAAACGCCTTGTGGCTGGCCTCGAAGGTTGCAGGATGCGGCGAGACTTCCGGAAGATGACGCGAGCCGCCGCCGGCGCCCGAGCGATCGCGGAAGAAGCGCTTGACGATCCGGTCTTCCAGCGAATGGAAGGTCACCACGACGAGGCGGCCGCCCGGCTTGAGCACGCGCTCTGCGGCGGCCAGCGCGCGAACGAGTTCGCCCAGTTCGTCGTTGACGTAGATGCGCAGCGCCTGAAACGTCCGCGTCGCCGGGTCGATGCGGTCCTTGGGCGAGCGGCCCAGGACCTTGCCGACGAGTTGGGCCAGGTCGAGGGTGCGCTCGAACGGCCGTTCGGAACGGCGGGCCTCGATGGCCCTAGCGATACGCCCGGCCTGGCGCTCCTCGCCCAGAAAGGACAGAACGCGCGCGAGGTCTCCGACCTTCAGATGATTGACGACGTCGGCAGCGCTCGGCCCAAGCCGTCCCATGCGCATGTCGAGCGGTCCGTCCTTCTGAAAGGAGAAGCCGCGCTCGGCCTGGTCGATCTGCATGGAGGAAACGCCGATATCGAAAACCACGCCATCGACGAGATGGCCGACAGTGTCCTCGACGTGGCGGTCAAGGTCGCCGAAACGCCCTTCGACCAGCCGCAGCCGGCCGTTCGAGGCCTCGACGAGCGGACCGGCGGCCTCAATGGCCGTGGGATCGCGATCGATGGCCAGAACCTCGGCCCCCGCCGCCAGAAAGGCGCCGCTATAGCCGCCGCCCCCAAACGTGCCGTCGACGATGAACTGGCCGGACGCTGGCGCCAGGACTTCAAGCACCGCAGGCAAAAGCACCGGAATGTGACGGACCGGTCCGCCACCGGCGGAAGCCTCGTTTCCGCCGTTGCCCGCCATCATTCCGGTGTACTCTGAGACACGCCTCGGGAGGACTGCCGCGCAATCATGCGCTGCCGCATTTCTGCCCTGTAGGCCTCGAAGCGGGACGGCTCCCAAAGCTGGAAGTAGTCCCGGCGCCCGACAAAGAGGACGCGATCTGTAATGCCCGTGTGGGCCCGGATGAAATCGTTCACAGTGATCCGGCCTTCCGGGTCGAACTTCAGATAGGTGCCGTCGCCATAGGCCAGGAGCGACAGGTCGTCGTAGGCCTGACTGAACGGCGCCTCTTCCTCCATCCAACGCTCGTACTGCGTGAGAAGGTCGTCGCCACCCACATCGATCGCCGGATGTACGATCGACTGCAGCGCATAGAGATCGGTGATGTCGCGTGCCGCCAGCACCTGCCGGAAGGGCGCGGGTACGGAAACCCGCCCCTTGGAGTCGACATTGTTGACGATGCTGGAGAGAAACCGGCGCATCAAACGGAGCGCCCGATCGCGCGAACAGACTCCGCCTCATCAACACCCCCGCTCGGCCGGCAAAATGGTGACACACGCGTACCCATGAGGCGTCCACATCAATGTGCGCCCTACCGCCCTCGAATCCGCCGAGGGTGCGCCAATCTGTTCTCGGAAGAAGCCGATTTGGCCTCGCTGATCGTGGCGAAGGGATAGCATGGGCGACTATGGGCGTCAATGGGAGGAGCCCCCACGGCTCGGCAAGCAACATCTCATTCCATTTATAATTTGTCAGTCTTAACGCACTCTTAAAATTGCACTTTTCGGGTTATACCAGGAGTGGACGCGAGGTCGGCACGGGACCGTCACAAACCCCTGTTGCAGGACGGTGAAAGTCGCTCTCCAGACAGCAAAAATCTTTTGATTATCGGCTATTAAAGGAAATCGATCAGTTCGACTGAAAGTCTTGCTCGCGGCTATTTCGTCGCGACTAACGATTCTCCCATGCCATCCCACGGATTGGGCTTGGCCACTGTCGCCGTCTTGCGAAGGAGGTGAGTACCAGCCGGCCTATAAGCCGGGTTCTGTGGTGCAGCCCTCAGGCTGCCCGGCGGCCATTCATCTGGGACGCCGCTTGCGCGACGCCTCGAGCAACCTACCCGGACGACCGGCCCGGAGGCAGGCTGGCGGCCGAAGCCGCCGCGTCGTCCCTATTCGGTCTTGCTCCCGGTGGGGTTTGCCGTGCCGCTCCTGTCGCCAGTCGCGCGGTGGGCTCTTACCCCACCGTTTCACCCTCACCCCGCCAATGCTGCGGCTCGGCCTTCGTACCGCTTGAGCGGAGAGCCGCAGGATAGGCGGGGCGGTCTGTTCTCTGTGGCACTTTCCCTGGGGTCGCCCCCGCCGGGCGTTACCCGGCACCGTGTCTCCGTGGAGCCCGGACTTTCCTCCCCTGCCGTCTTTCGACATTGGACAGGAGCGGCCGCCCGGCCGGCTGGCGCCCGTCAAGTGACGAAGGCCGCCTTCGCTGTCAAGCGAAATGACCGTCCGCCCGCGCTATCCGTCGCCGAACGGCGATTGCGGCAGCGCCGCCAGCAGGTGATGCAGCGTGGTGACGGTGGAGGCATCCGCTACGCCATCCACGCGCGCGGGCCGGAAATGCCGCTGGAAGGCGATCGTGACATCCCGCGTGGCCTCGTCGAAAGCGCCGCCGATCTCGACATCGTAGCCATAGGCCGCCAGCATCGACTGGAAAGCCTCGACCGGCAGCCCGGCATCGCCCAGGCCGAAGAACCGGCCGTCCCCCAGCGGCTCGGGCCTGACCCAATGACCGACACCGGCACGGTGAAGGTCCTCCCAGGGAAACAGTTCGCCAGGGTCTTTCTTGCGGGCCGGCGCCACGTCGGAGTGGGCGAGCACGTTCTCGGCCGCAATCGACCAGCGTTCGCCGCATTCCCGACAAAGCGCGGCCACCGCCGCGATCTGTGCCGGCGGAAAGCCGCGATAGTCCGCGCCGTGCCCCGGATTGACGATCTCGATGCCGATCGAGCGGGAGTTGATGTCGGCGCGCCCGCGCCACGTGCCGGCTCCGGCGTGCCAAGCCCGCCGCTCCTCTCGCACCAGCTGGAGAATGCCGCCATCCTCGTGCACGAGATAATGGCAGGACACTTCGGCGGCGGGATCGCACAAGCGATCGATCGCCACCGCGGCGCTCGCCATGCCGGTGTAATGCAACAGGATCATATCCGGCCGCGCCGCGCCGCGCCGTTCGCCGTGGTTGGGCGAAGCGACGATCTCCGTCACCAGCGGGCTGTCGGGTCTCATACGGCAGCGGCCTTGGCAACCGTGTCGTAGGCATGGTTGATGGCCTTCATGCGCTCCGTGGCGATCGCCAGAAACTCCTTCGGCACGCCGCGTGCGACGAGCCGATCCGGATGGTTTTCGCGCACCAGTTCCAGATAGCGCCGGCGGATCGCGTCGGGCGGGTCGCGCGGGTCGACGCCGAGAATGGCGTAGGCCTGGCCGTCTCCGGCCGTATGGCGCAGCCTGATCTGCTCGAACGCGTCCTCGTCGAGGCCGAAGATCTCGGCGATGCGGGCCAGAAAGGCGATCTCGCGCTCGTGCACCAGGCCGTCCGCCTTGGCGATGTGGAACAGCCCGTCGAGCACGTCGCCCAACAGCGTGCAGTCGCCGCCGCAGTCCTGGCAGAGCGAGGCCACCCGGCCGGCATAGGCTTCGAAGCCCGCCGTGTCCTGCTTGGCAAGGTCGTAGAGCCGGAAGACGTTGCGCATCTCGTCGGCGGGGATCGAGAAGATCTGCTGAAACGCCATGACCTCGGCGGGCGTGACCACGCCATCGGCCTTCGCCATCTTGGCGGAGAGCGCGATCATGGCGATCGAAAAGGCGACGCGGCGCCGGGTTTCACGGTCGCCGGAAAAGGCGGAGCGCACGGCTTCGACGACCGCGCCCAGCGTTTCCCGTCCTTGCCCGTGAAGGTCGCGCAGAACTTCGGCGAGCCTGGCAAGAGCCTCCATGACATCCTCCAGAGATGGCGAACAGATGCGCCGGTCCGCCGGCTCATGACGAGCCAAGCTTCGGGCATCGCCTTTTTTCAAGACTTGCTTCGTAGGGCAAGCGGGGAAACGATACCACAGGTGGGATCGCGCCCCACTGGAGCAAGAGCCGCGCGGCGCGGGAGGATCGGAAGATGGACAGGTCGGCCCTAGAGTCAATCGCCGCACGCTGGATAAGCCTTTGGCAGGGCACATCCCTCCTCGATGCCTTCGACGACCTCCACGCGCCCGACTTCATCGATCACGATTCCGCCAACCGTGCGAACGACCGTGACGGTTTCAAGGCGGGGCTCGAGTCTCTTTACGCCGCCTTTCCGGATTTTTGCGCCTCGATCGACGTCATGATGGTGGACGAAGAGCGCCAACTCGTCGCCCTACGATGGACGGCGCTCGGTCGCCACGCCGGCCCCTTCATGGGGTTCGCGCCCAGCGGTCGAGTGATCCGGTTTACCGGAATCGAGATCATCCGCATCGACGATGGTCGGATCGCGGACCGATGGGGCGAATGGAACGAAGGCGCCCTGCTCCATCAACTGGCACCAGCGGACGTCTCATGAAGGGTGCGCCCCGAACGCGGCCCAGGACCGCGGCATTGTGTCCGGTTTCGCGCAAGGTCGGCCACAAGATCGCCATCGCACGACCGCAATCTGACGCATCGGATGAGGGGATTCATCGATCCTTAACCCTATCGCGGACAGCCTGACGGCCTCGCCAGCCGTTCGCGGCTCACGCTCAAGGAGTGCGCACTCGATCATGATGCCGATCTCGGCCCGCCGCACGACCACTTCTGCGCCGCCGCTCGCGCGGTCTCGGACGCAGCGCCGTCTTCGCGGGTGGATCGCCGGGCTCGCGACGGCGATCGCCGTTGGACTGGCCGGCTGCACCAGTGCATCCTTCGATGCGGACACGCTCGGCCTGTCCGAATTCCATTCGGCCTCGGTCTACGACTATCCGGTCCACGGCATCGACGTCGCCAAATATCAGGGTCCGATCGACTGGAGCGCAGCCAAGCGCGCGGGCGTCACCTTCGCTTACCTCAAGGCGACCGAGGGGGGCGACCGTGTCGACGATCGTTTCGCCGAAAACTGGGCCGGTGCCAAAAAGGCCGGCATCGCGCGCGGCGCCTATCATTTTTTCTATCTCTGCCGTCCGGGCATCGAGCAGGCGCGCTGGTTCATCCGCAATGTGCCGAAGGACGAGGACGCCCTGCCCCCCGTGCTCGACGTGGAATGGACGCCGGATTCTCCGACCTGCACGCGCCGGCCGCCGCGCGACGAACTGGTCAAGGAAATGTCCGATTTTCTCGACGCGCTCGAAGATTACTACGGCGTCAAGCCGATCATCTACGTGCCGATCGACGTTCATCGCGAACGCCTCGTCGGCGCCTTTCCACGCCACGAGTTCTGGCTGAGGGCAGTCGCCGACCATCCCCTCAACGTCTATGAGAACCGCAGCTTCCGGTTCTGGCAGTGGACCGGCACGGGAACGGTGCCCGGTGTCGCAGGCGAGGTCGACCGCAACGTCTTCGCCGGCTCGAAGAGCGACTGGGAGAAGTGGCTCAAAGCGCAGCGGGCGAGGTCGTGACCGGTTCCCCTCAACACTTTCCGGATTCGGCGTAAGCCTTTGTTGGTGATGGATTCTCTATTGTGGAAGCAGTGGAGAATTTCATGTCCCAAACGAAGAAAGCCCTTAACTCAATCTCTCAGCAGGCCGCCTGGATCGCGGGCGCGGCGGCATTGATGGCGTTTGGGTTCGTTCTCGTATTCGGATGGTGGGGCGTTCAGACCATCGATGGCAACGCGTTGGAATTCGAAAAGCGGCTCGTCCAATCGGGTCTCGACGACCTTGAAGCCCGTATCCCGCGGGCACAGGCCACTTCGACCATCTGGAGCGAAGCCGTCCTTGAGGCGCGCGCCGGCAACGGCGAATGGCTCGATGACAATCTCGTCCAATGGCTGGGCTCCTACTACGGCTTCGAGCGCGTCTACCTGCTCGATGCGGCCGACCGTCCGGTCCGGGCGGCCCGTGACGGCAAACCGGCAGCCGATGTGACCTACCAAGAGGATGAACCGGCCCTGGCCCCGCTGGTGAACAGGCTGCGCGCGCGCATGGCCGAAGCGGCGAATTCGACCGAAGCCATCACCGAGATGGGCGTACAGGACTACGTCACCTTTGCCGATGGCCGTGTCGCCATAGTCAGCGTCCGACCGCTCGTCCCCGAAGCGGGAGACCCGGCACAGCAGCCCGGCACCGAATTCGTCCATATCGTCGCGGCGACCATCGACGGCGATATGACCGCGGAACTCGTCGAGCGGTTTGGGTTGCAACGTCTCGTCTTTGCCGACAAAGAATTGTCGACGACCGACGCCCATCTGCCCGTTCTAAACGGAGCGGGACAGGTCGTCGGATACCTCAATTGGGAGCCACACAGACCAGCTTCCGACCTTATTCGGCATATCGCTCCAGCGGCCTCCGCGGTCCTGGGCGCCTTGGTGCTGGTGGTTTTGCTGTTGCTCGACAAACTTCATCGGACGTCGAGCTCCCTCGAGGTCAGCGAGGCCCATGCCAAGCACATCGCCTTTCACGACGCCCTGACCAACATTCCCAATCGCGCTCTTTTCGAGGACCGCATCTCGCAGGCGCTCGCTCGAGGCAAACGCTCGGGCGGAGCGATCGCGCTGCATTATGTCGATCTCGACCGGTTCAAGCACGTCAACGACACGCTCGGCCATCCGGCGGGCGATCGTTTGCTGGTCCAGGTGTCGCAACGGCTGACCGCTCTCGTGCGGGAGGTCGACACCGTGGCTCGTCTCGGCGGCGACGAGTTCGCCGTGATTCAGGTCGACGACGTGAGCGACACGGCGGCCGAACAGCTCGCCGCGCGGATCATCGAGGCGCTGGACAAGCCCTTCGACCTTTTGGGCGACGAGGCCACCATCGGCGCCAGCGTCGGTATCGCCGTGTCGTTGCCCTCCGACACGCCGGAGGAGATGATGCGCAAGGCCGACATCGCGCTGTATCAGGCGAAGGAAAACGGCCGCGGACGCTTCCAGCTTTTCTTCAGCGACATGAACGAGATCGTCCGGCAACGTCGGAAGATCGAGCGGGATCTGCGGTCGGCCTTGCAGTCACCCTCACCTGTCGACCAAGGGCTGCGTCTCGTCTATCAGCCGATCTATTGCGGGCTCTCCGGAAGGCTGATCGGGGCGGAAGGACTGCTACGCTGGGGTCATCCGATTCATGGCGCGCTGGGGCCTGAAGCCATCGTCGCCGTCGCCGAAGACAGGGGATTGATCGATCCGCTCGGACTATGGGTGTTGGGCAGGGCTTGCGAAATGGCCGCGGCATCGGACGTGCCCTGGATCGCCGTCAACGTGTCCCCCCTGCAGTTCCGCGACGGTCGCTTGTGCGACAAGGTCATGGCCACGATCGAAAAGCACGGCATCGAGGCCGGGCGGATCCAGATCGAAATCACCGAGGGCCTGCTGTTGCAGAATTCGCCCGTGGTTCAGACCTGCCTTCGCGAGCTGCGAAAAAGCGGCATTCGCGTGGCGCTAGACGATTTCGGTACCGGCTATTCCTCTATCAGCTATCTTCGAACCTATGGCATCGACAAGCTGAAGATCGACCGGTCGTTCGTCCGCCAGTTGGGCGCGAACGACGACATCGACAGCATCGTCGAGGCGATCGTCGGATTGGCCCGTGCCATGAACATCCAGGTCACAGCGGAAGGCGTGGAAAGCCTAGCTCAGCGCAACCGTCTGGTCGATCTCGGCTGTGACGAGTTGCAGGGGTTTCTGATGAGCCGACCGATCGAGGCGGAGGAGTTTCGTGCCCTGCTGGCAAACGGCGGTGGCGCCCGCCTCGCCCTTTAGCGTCGTCGGACGGGAAGAAACGACCCGATCCGTGTCGTCGCACCCGTATAGCCGGCTCTGTCCGTCTGCGCGTTCCGCCATATTTTGGCGTTGCCGCGCCGTGAACAGGCCCGTTAACGTCGGGCGACATCTTCAAATTGCCGCACTATCACCTCATCAGCGCGGTCGTGCCGTTCGAACCAAGGATTGAAGCTCCCAATGACCGCTCTGCGCCTTGCCGCCGCCCTCGCCGCTTTCATGGGATCCGCGTCCGTGGCCGCGGCCCAACCCGTGCAATGCGGCGGCGATTTCAACCTGTTTCTGCAAGGCGTGGGCGCGGAAGCCGAGGTCAACGGCGTGCCCGAGGCCAAGGTGACGGAAGCGCTGTCGCGCATGCATCTCGACCAGAAGGTCTTGTCGCGCGATCGCAGCCAGGGGGTGTTCACCCAGACCTGGAAGGAGTTTTCCAGCCGGATGGTCTCGGGCAACCGGCTGACGCGCGGTAAGCAGATGCTGCAGAAGTATGCCAGCACCTTCAGCCAGGTGGAGGCGGAGACCGGCGTGCCCGGCCCCGTCATCACCGCCTTTTGGGGTCTGGAAACCGATTTCGGCGCCGTGCTCGGCGACTTCGACACTCTGCCGGCGCTCGCGACCTTGGCGCACGACTGCCGGCGCCCGGAGATCTTCCGGCCGCATCTGATCGCCGCGATCAAGCTCTATGCGCGAGGGGACCTGCCGCCTTCCGAGATGAAGGGCGCCTGGGCCGGCGAGATCGGCCAGACGCAGCTCCTGCCCGAGGACTATCTGGCCTATGGCACGGACGCCAACGGCAACGGCCGCGTCGATCTCAGGAACGACGTACAGGACGTGCTGGCCACGACTGGCAAGTTCATCCGCTCCCTCGGCTGGCGGCCGGGCGAACCCTGGCTGGAAGAAGTGCGGGTGCCTTCGAACTTTCCGTGGGAGCGCGCCGCGCTCGTCTCCAAGGAACCCCGCTCGGCCTTCGCCGCGCTCGGCGTGACCAAGGCCAACGGCTCGCCGCTGCCGAACGACGCCATGCCGGCCGCGCTCGTTCTGCCGATGGGTCGCGGGGGGCCCGCCTTCCTCGCCTATCCGAATTTCGACGTCTATCTGGAATGGAACAAGTCGCTGGTCTATTCGCTGACCGCCGCCTATTTCGCCACCCGGCTGGATGGCGCCCCGGCGGTCACCTGGGGTAATCCGGAACAGGGTCTGTCGGGCGATCAGATGAAGCAGCTCCAGCAGCGCCTGGCGTCGCGTGGCTATGACGTGGGCGACGTCGACGGCATTCTGGGCGAAAAGACGCGCGATGCGGTGCGCCAGGAGCAGATCCGGCTCGGGCTGCCGGCCGACGGCTGGCCGACGCCTGCCCTGCTTCGCGGTCTCTGAGAACCGGCAGGCGCATGAACGGGAGCGACACCATTCCGGGTCCGACAGAGGCTATCCATCTGGAGACTGAACGGTTGGTGCTCGATGCCCATCGGATCGAGGATTTCGAGGCACTGGTCGAGATGTGGCGCGATCCGAACGTGATGCGCTACATTTCGAGCCAGCCCTCCTCGGACCAGGACACCTGGATGCGCCTGCTGCGCTATCGCGGATTGTGGCCGCTGCTCGGCTTCGGCAATTGGGCGGTTACGGAAAAGGCCAGCGGACGCTTCGTCGGCGACGTCGGGTTTGCCGATTTTCACCGGCCGGTCGAGCCGTCCATCCGCGGCATTCCCGAAGCGGGCTGGGTGCTGGCCTCGTGGGCTCACGGCCAAAAGGCTTCGCCAGCGAAGCCCTCGGCGCCGCCCTCGCCTGGCTCGACGGCAAGACCGAGCATGAACAATCCGTCTGCCTCATCGCCCCGGCCAACGCTGCCTCGCTGCGCCTGGCGCGCAAGTTCGGCTATGGCGAAGACCAGACGGTCGAGTTCAAGGGCGAGCCCACTCTGCTGCTGACCCGCCGACGCGCCGGCTGAACTTCACCGATTCAGTCCAGATGGAAGGACCGGCGCCCCTCCTTTCGGGCTTCGGCTCGCGTGAGGCCGATGTCGCGCAGCTGATGGTCCGATAGATCTAGCAGCGCGCGTCGCGATCGGCGCAGCCGGCGCTGCCGGCCAAGCCACGCCCATATCCAGTGGAGTCGTGTCCGCGCCGCGCCCGGCAGAACGGCTCGTCGAGCCGATCCATCGGCATTCGCTATCCGATCTCGCGTCCATCCATCCGTCATCGTCTGCATCTCCGTTGCAACGGTCGATCGCTAGCACGTTGCTTGACGTCGATGGTTCGGCTATGATCGAAGTGTGATTGCAGAGGACGTCGAACGATGAAGGATGGACCTTCGATTGCGGCCGTCGCCGCGCTGATCGGCGACCCGGCCCGCGCCAACATGTTGACAGCGCTATTGGACGGCCGGGCGCTCACCGTGAGCGAACTGGCGGAGGCCGCCGGGGTAACGCTGCCGACCGCCAGCGGCCATCTCGCCAAGCTCGAAGGGGCGGGTTTGCTCGCCGCCATCAAGCAGGGACGCCATCGCTATTTCAGGCTGTCCGATTCCGACGTCGCCGAAGTGCTCGAAGGTCTGACGGGGCTGGCGCAGCGCACTGGCGCCGCTCGGGTTCGCACCGGGCCGCGCGACGAGGCAATGCGCACCGCGCGCGTCTGTTACGACCACCTCGCCGGCACCCGGGGTGTGGCCATGATGGACGGGCTGATGGCCAAGGGCGTGCTGTCGGACGGGCCGGATCCCGTCCTCACCGACGACGGGCGCGGCTTCTTCGCGGAACTTGGCTTCGACATCGAGACTATGGCCAGGGGACGCCGCCCGCTCTGCCGCCGCTGTCTCGACTGGAGCGAACGGCGCAGCCATCTGGGCGGCGCACTGGGCGCCGGACTGCTGGACTGGACACTCGCCCAGGGCTGGGCGCAGCGCGGCGAAGGCCGCGTCATCGCCTTCAACGCGAAGGGCGAGCAGGCCTTCGGCGAGCTGTTCGGGGCCTGACGTCTCGCCACAAGGGTGCCGGCACGATGCCCGGCGCCCGAGCGGCAAACCCGTCCCACCCCACAGCGGCATAAAGGAACGCGGCGATGCCCGACCGCTTGAGACGGCAGTTGATCGATCTCGGACTTCAGGCGAGCGACATCGTCATGGTCCATGCCTCGCTACGCGCATTCGGACGCGGGCACGGAACGGCCGACGATTTGATCCAGGCCATTCTCGACGCCATCGCACCGGACGGGGCGATGATGATGTATGCCGGATGCGAGAGCCCGTTCGACGAGATCGGACGCGGCCGCTGGAGCCTTGACGAAGAGAAGCGAATTCTGCGGAACTGCCCCGCCTTCGATCCCGCGACGGCGCGAGCCTGCCCGGATCACGGCGCCCTCGCCGAGTTGTTTCGGCGATATCCGGGCACGGTTTGCAGCCACCATGTCGGCTGGCGGATGGCCGCCAACGGCGACCGCGCCGCGTGGCTGACCGACGATCATCCGCTGAACTATGGCGCGGGCGCCGGATCGCCGCTGCATAAGCTCGTCCAGGCGGGTGGCAAGGTTCTGCTGATCGGATCGGATCGGGACGCCGTCACGCTCCTCCATCACGCCGAGGACATGACCGCCGTTCCGGACAAGAAGACGGTTCATATCAAGGTTCCCCTGGCCATCGACGGCCGACGGGAATGGCTCGAGATCGAGGAGAACAATTCCTCCACAGGGATCCGGGATTGGCCGGATCGATTCTTCGCCTCGATCGTGGAGGGCTTTGCCCGGCGATATGCCGCCCCGAGCGGCCGGGTCGGCGCAGCCGAAGCATTGCTGCTCGATGCGCGTCTTCTGGTCGGCTACGCGATGGCCGTAATGGAGGTCGAGGCCGCGAAGCTCGATCTTGCCAAGAGCGAGCGATCAGCCTAGACGCTGGGGCGCCTCACCCATCTTGGGAACGTTGATGTCAGGGATTGTGGGAACCCGCTGAGCGTCTCGGTTTGACGAGACCGCTCGAAGCGTTTGCCGGAGCCGACGAGGAGTCGGGGCCGCTGGCGACGCTCGCCCCGGTTTCCACGACAGGTCCCAAATCCATGAACATCTCGCGAGGCGAGCAGCGCGTATTGCACGTGCTCGCCAAGGGCGGCTTCATCCGCTACGAGCGCCGCGACAACGGCAAGATCACCGACATCGAGTGCTACACCCGAGACGGCTACCGGCTGCTCGACTGCACGCCCGACGTCTTCTCCAGGCTCAGGCGCAAGCGCCTGATCGAATCGCGATCCTCCCAGCCTTACCGGATCAACCGGCGAGGCCGCGAGGCGGTGCGTTCCCAGAGCGACAATCGATGATCCTTCGGGCCGCCCTCGACATTCGGGTGGCGGCCCGTTTCGCCCTGACTGAAATCGAAATTGCGCAGCGAGCCGATGTGGACTTGATCCGGCCGCCGCTTGCCTGAAAGAATGGCGGCACTGCCATCGCCATCAGAACAGGCCTTTCGCCTTGCCCCAGCAAAACATCTGCATCTTCGGCGCCGGCGCGATCGGCGGTGCCCTGGCCGTCCGCCTCATGCATCTGGATGATTCGCAACGGCCGAACGTCTCTGTCGTCGCGCGCGGCGCCCATCTTGCCGCGATCCGCGAGCGCGGGCTGCGTATCGAGGTCGGAGACCCGCCGGATGCGATGATGGCGCGGCCGCATGCCGTCGAACATGCGTCCGAACTCGGTCCCCAGGATCTCGTCTTCGTCACGCTGAAAGGCCATCAGTTGTCCGCCGCCTGCGACGATATCGTTTCGCTGCTCGGGCCGAAGACGAGGCTCGTTCTGATCCAGAACGGTATCCCGTGGTGGTATTTCCACGGCGATCGCGACAGCGGCTTCGAAGACCGGCCGATCGAGATGCTCGACCCTGACGGCCGTCTCTGGGAGACGATCGGCCCGGAGCGCGTGATCGCGGGGGTCGCCTATCAGGGCGCCCAGATGATCGCGCCCGGCACTGTCCAGTTGGCGGGCATCGGCCGCTTCATCTTCGGCGAGCCGTCTGGAGCAATGACAGGGGATCTCGCCGCGATCGTCGATCTGGTCGGCAGCGCCGGATGGACCGTCACGGCCAGCCCGCGCATCCGAGATACGATTTGGACGAAACTGCAGGGCAACGCCTCTTTCAACCCGCTGAGCGCGCTGACCCGCTCGACCATGGACGAGTTGCTGCGACCGACGATGGTCGACGTTGCGCGCGAGATCATGCACGAGGTGCGGGCCGTGGCCGAAGCGCTCGGCGCGCATGTCGACGGGTCGGCCGAGGAGCGCATCGTCTCCAACGGCGGCGTTGGCCGGGTGAAGACGTCGATGCTTCAGGACCTCGAGCTTGGGCGACGGCTGGAATTCGTGCCGATCACGGCGGCCGTTTGTGCCCTCGCCAAGATGGTCTCGGTCAAAACGCCGATCAACGACACGGTGCTCGCGCTGATTTCGCAGCTCGACAAGACGCTGGCCGAAGCCTCAGAACCTGGAGCATGATCCCGAAAAGGGGGAACCGGTTTTCGGAAAAGATCATGCAAAAACCGGAGACTGGAGCGGGATGATGAGCGCAGCTCATCTCATCACGCTCTAGTATTACAGTTGCATATTTATTTGAATGATGATTCTCTGCCGGTTTGGTTAGTTTGGCAGGGAGTGGTCATAATGTCTGTCGCGGAATGGACAGGGACGCTGATTGATTGGCGGCGGGCGTTGGAGGAACT
>NZ_JAZHFT010000046.1:0-33973 GCF_036541425.1 Consotaella aegiceratis | reverse complement strand
CGATCAGGCCGCCATCATCGACGCCTGCTGCCAAGCCTGGAACCGCGCCACCGAAAATCTTGAGCGCATCATCTCGCTCTGCAACTATCCCTGGATCAAGGCGGTCACTTCATAGGCTCAGCGGTATTAGGCATTGGCAAAGCTAACCTTAACGGCCGAGATGGGCGCTAAGCGGAAATGTTTTCCGCTTCACGGTTTGGCGGAATGGCGAGATCCTCGCTCGGACGAGAAGCTGCAGCCCGCCGCACTGTCTCGTCGCCAGCATCGAGGGTATCCATCGCGGCAGGCTCCCAGAACCCCATTTGCCCGAACTTAGCCGTCATTGAACCGCGGGCGACCTCCTTCGAGGTGTGCGCAACGTCATTCGAAACAAATTGCGCATTCGCGATTCCGAACTCAACGCCGGCGATTCCGAAGTCTGGATCAACGTTGCGGTGGCAAACGTCGTTGACGCGCGGACCGACGGTAAGTCAGATGGAAGTACCTAAACGTTATCACGCGTCAGGACGAGTTGCGCATTTCCGTTGCCGACCTCTGGATTGGCGATTCAGAGATCAAGTCCGACGTTTCCAAAGCTTGACCTCGCGATTCCCACGTCTGGACCGCCGTTGCCGAAATCCGGAAAGCCGTTGCAGCAGCCAACGACGTTCGTGCCTTGCGGCCATTTGGCGCGGATGGGAGCAATTTACCGATTTCCACAACCGAACCGGAAGTGCCCAGGAGGCATAGGAAGGCTCACTTAGGTTTGTGGGGGCGAAGAAATGGCGAGGCGAGCGGCGGCGGAGGCGAAATCTGGTTCAAAGAGCGGCGCACCCTCGGTCGATTCCGTCCAACGCGCGCTCGACGTCAGGCTGCAGAAACTGTCGCGCTCTACAGTGGAGAAGCGCCGCCGAGCCACGAAAGCCGCCTTCGATTTTGCTGAGGAGTGCGCCGCTCTGGCGCGCGAGATGCCGAAGAAGGAGCTGATCGCTTTTCTTCAGCATGAATGCGAGCTTCCCCGGTCCCGGGCGCTCACGTTTCTGAAGGTCGCTGATCTCCTCGGCGCCCACCGTGATGTCTTCGAAGAGCGCGCCGTCGGCGACGACCTCGTATTGCGCCTAGCGCGCGAGCCGGAGCCGGTCCGGCTCGAAGCGATCTCGATGCTCCGCGCCGGTCGGGATCTCTCCGACATCGATCTGCGGGCGCTCCGGCAGGATGTGATGGCGGGGGAGGAGGTCGCCTCCGGCGACCGCACGACGTCGGCTGTCATCGAGCTGCGCCGCGCCGTCCGCGTCCGGGCCGAGGAGCATATCCAGGCGTTCCAGCGGGATCTCCTGGCGCTGACCAACGATTTTGCCGCGCTCTACAACGAGACGTCGCCCGACGATCGCTCGCAGGAAACTCAGCAGCGTGTCGAGGCGCTGGCGGCAAAGGCCGCTCTCCTTCTGCGGAAGCTGACCGCCCTCGTTCCCACCAAGTTCCTTGTGACGCCATCGACCCCGGGCGAGCACGATTGGCCGACGGTCAAGGCTGTGCTTGGCGATCTGGCCGAAAAGCGCTTGTGCCTGGAAGAAGACTGGTCCTGGCCCGAAACGCACCCGCTGTGGATCGAGACCTCGTTCCACGATGTCCTCGTCTGGGCTCAGGGGCAGGAATTGAGACAGCCGATGGACCGCCGCGTCGCTTGCAGCCAGGCGGGCACCGTCGTGCCCCTGGATGGGCTGCCGCGCACGAAGCAGTATCGCCCGTCTCATCCCTACCAATTCAGTGTGCTCGAACTCTGTGCCGGGGCCGGCGGTCAGGCGCTGGGGCTGCATGCGGCCGGCTTCCGCCATGTCGGGCTGGTCGAGTTCGACCGCCATGCCGCCGCGACGCTCCGCCACAACGAGCCGGGCTGGCCTGTGATCGAGACCGACGTCACAAAACTCGACTTCAGTCCCTTCAGGGGCGTGGATGTGCTCGCCGCCGGCCTGCCGTGCCAGCCCTATTCGTCGGCGGGAGAGAGACGGGGCGCGGCCGACGCGCGCGATCTCTTCGAGCGGGCGTTGGAGATCATCGCCGAGGTGCGGCCGCGCGTGGTGATGATCGAGAACGTCATTGCCATCCTCCACGTCACCCACGCCGAACGCCGCCGTGTGGTGTTAGCCGCACTAAAGGGCCTCGGCTACGACATCGAGTGGCGGATCGTGCGCGGGCGCGACTTCGGCATGGCGCAGAACCGCCAGCGCGCCATCCTCGTCGCCATGGAGCGCGGCAGCTTCCACCGCTTCCGCTGGCCCACCATCGTCGACATTCCGAAGCAGACGGTTGGCGAGGCGCTCTACGACCTGATGGCGGCGCGCGGCTGGAAAGGCGCAGAGGAATGGGCGAAGCACGCCTGCGGTCACGCCCCCACCATCATCGGCGGCAGCAAGGGCAAACAGGGACTGGATCTTGGCCAGCCTGGGGCGAGGGAAGCCTGGCGGAAGCTCGGCGTCGATCCGAACTACATCGACCCGTTGGCGCCGAGCAGAAACTTCGAAGGGAACCCGCGGCTGACGCTGCCGATGCTGGCCCGCCTGCAGGATTTTCCGGACGATTGGGAGTTCAGGGGCCCGCGCGAAGAGCAACTCCACCAGATCGCCAACGCCTTCCCGCCGCGGATGGCGCGCAAGATGGGCTTGGCAATCGAGCGGGCTCTCTCCGGGGAGGAGATCGACATTGCCACCGCCGTCGCTGCACCGCTGGTGCCCAAGGTCGACGTTGCGTGGCTGAACAGGAGCGGGGGGTGAGCAGGAGGAAGGGGAGCGCGACGATGCCTTCTCGCTCGATGCGGCCGAATAGTCGCGCGCTCTTCTGAGGGGGCTCTGTCAATAAAATCAATGATCTAAACGGCTAATCGAGATAGGTTGCCGATGATGGCAAGTGTCGCGGCGGCGAGTGATCCGACTGGCGCTGCAGTTGAGGTCGGAGCGGAAAACTTTGCCGCTATCGCCCCATTGTGAAAGGCAGTCTTGGGCGGAAAGGGGAACGTCCGCTTTTGGAAAATTCAACAACGAGTCGGGTACCGCGATAGTCGCGGGACAGCGGAAGTGGTCCAACGGCCATCCCAGTTATAGGGACCAAGATAGATTTAGGATGGCCGCAGTTGCCGGAGGCGGGAGTGTAGCAGCAGGTGCAGTAAGTAAGGGTATGGAAGGTATTGCGAACTCAAGGCTCTTTTTTGAAGGTGTGAATCCTGATCCCCCCACCGAGGAGAGTATCGCTGAACGAGGAGATGATCTTGCGCTCCTTCAGCCATATGGCGAGTTTCCGGTTCACGTCGCTGCTTTCGATTTTAGGCGCTCTACCGTACGTGGCGATGTCTCGGAACGACCCAGGCAGTCTTCGCAGTACCTCACGGACTTCTGCGTCCGAGAGGGCAGGGTGCAGCCTATTGAACAACGATATCTGAACCTTAATGGCGCGCGAGTGAACGATCACCGATTTGACGAAATCGGCGCTGTAGCCGCGCTCCTCGATCGGGGACCTATCAAGGAGTGGGCCAATGTCAGCCGCCACTGAAGGAGCACCGGCGACGTATGCCTCGTCCATGTCGCTGATGAGTCTTAGCTTCTGAGGGTCCGTAATCCCCGAGCGAAGCAGCTTGGCGCGGAAGCCATCGTCGATCGAATATTGACCTTGCTCTGCCTCGTATGCGGGGAAATTCGTCGCGACGAACAAAACTTGAAGATCAGCGTTCTGCACGCTTAAAAAGGTCTCTGGAGTGAACTTGATCTTGCGCTCTTCTACTAAGACCTTAATCTTACTATCGTCTACCTCGGGAAACTGATTGAAGAATTTCGGCAGTTGGCGGACATATGATCGGTAGACGTGTGAATCGAGGGCGTTATTCCCTATGATGAACTGGCGTAGCGAGAACGACGCCTCGTCGCCTGGAATCGACTGTCGTGAAAGCGTCGATGCCGTTTTGCTATCCTGAAGAAATTCTGTCAGCAGGTCTGGGTTGTACGCATCGCTAGTCATGAACCCGAGGCAGTTTTCCCAGGTAACCTCGACCCGCTGTTCTTTCAGAACGATCTGATGGAAAGCAGCGGGAATATCGTCAAAATTTGGAAAGATGGCCGCTTGCCTATTCAAGAATTCAACACGCGAGTCATGCTCGACGTCTTCATGAGTGAGGATTTCTAGTATGGCCGATACGTCCTCGTCGGTGTTCGCCGCAAGCGTTAGGAGTACGTCACTGACGTACATTGGAAAATCTGCATAGATGCGCTTGAGCAGCGCTGCATCGTTCGCTTTTTTAAGGGTTGAAAAGTGTCGCTTTTCGAGGTCGCCGATATTCTGCCAACCAACGACGTGACCGAGGATGTGCCTAATATTGTCGATCGAAATGCGATAGAGACCTTCCTGCGCGACGAACGCTAGAGCGCTCGGAAAATCTGCAAGGCTTTCTACGTCGCTAATCTCGACCGCTAGCGAGCGGAGGCGGCCAATATCAAAATCGAGTCCCTCCGCGAGAACCTGACGCGTGCTGTCGGACAAGAACGACTTTAGCGCGCCGGCGTTCGACCCGCTCCTTAGAAACTTCTCCGGCGCGTAAGCCAGGATTCGAGCTGCATGTGACGCGCCATCCGCGCCGTCCAACGCAACAGCAGCAAAGTTCGGCCATCGTTCGGCCAAGGTCTGTATGAGCTTCTCCACCTGGGTGCCTTTCGCATAGTAGCTGCGAAAGAAGTCTCCGCAGGTCGAGAAGTGAGCGGCCATGAAATCCGCCGCATTGGAAACATGCTGCGAACTAGTCTCGGTATCCGAGAGCAGATGATCGACGATGAACCGGTTGAGCACATAGTTGCGCGCGAAGTCTTCATCCCTCATCGAGGCGATCACCTCCGCGGTGTTGTCAATCGGGAAGTCCGGTCCAGGGTTGTTGTAGGCGCGAATTTGGATGAGGAAATTGTTGTCGTTTGGAGATAGCCGTCCGCGATGGAATAGCGAGATATATTGGTAGTAAGTATCGTCGAGGTAGCCTTCGAGGATGAGATATTTAAGAAGTTCGCGGCTCTCGCCGACCTCGGCAAAAATCTGATCGATTAGGTCGGCGTTCTCGCGTACAACCTCATTGAATCGTCTCGTACGCAGCGATGCGAGCTGCGCCTTTAGATCCTTTATTCGCTTCTCCGAGCTCTGCTTGAACTTTTCCGTTTTTTGGCCAAGGGTTTTCTTGCGTTGGGTAAAAGATTGAAAGGGATCCAACGACTCTTCGAGATCTGGAAATTGTATCGTCTGTCGCCCCCTGTATATTCCGATGACCGAAGCAGATTTCTGAGCGATGATCGACTCTAGTGTATCGCTTTCAGGAAGATCCCCCAGATTGACGTTGCCATTTGAGGTTTGTATAGTGTTATATTCGGGTGGAATGCGCGCGATAATCTCCATCGCGTAGACTTTCCGTAGATCAGACTGATCTCTCAAGGCCTGCGCCTCTACAGTCTTGAGATCGATCTCGATCTCAGAAATCTCATCGCGGATTTCTCCCTCGATCTTCGATACGTATTGCTCGTAGCGTCCTAGCACCTGCGACAGCACGCCTTCTTGCCGGTGAAGGGCAGCAAAATCCCTTGGGATGACATTCTTGTAGATCAAGATGGCAAGAAGCTTGTTCGGATCGAGCAGCCCCTCGCTGTCTGCTTGAGATTGGCCGCATAGATCACGTACTCATTGAAGACGTTTCGGATCAGCCGTAGGTCGGACAGATATCGCGAGACTTCCCGCACGAACTGCCTATTTAGCTTCGGGTCCAGATCAATGCGCTGTCCTTGCTCCAAAACCTTGTCGATTGAGTTCGAGTGATTGATGACGGGGATAATGGGTACGATGAACTCGAAGAACTTGGTCCGGTCGGTGTTGGCGAAAATATCGTCTCGCAGGGCGTAGAGGAATCGGACGCGGCGCTTGATTCCTTCGTTGGCATTGATGAGTCCATTGATCTCACGGAGAGTGACAAAGATATCTGGATTTTCGAAGCGATCGAGGTCCTCGATGACGACGAGGTCATAATTGGTGGACTGAAAGAAGTACAATATCTCGTCGAGATGCCTATTTAGTATTGATTCCTCGTTTGCCGCCGCCGGGGCGATCTGGACGTCCTTTAGCGAGATGCTTTTCAGTGAGAGACCAAAGCTGGTTGTGTAGACGCTGTGGATAACCTTCCATGAGAACGCAGAGACAATGCAGAAGCACAGGTAATTGAACCATTTGGAAAGTTTCACAGGATGAAAAAAGGCTCCGGATACGATGTCAACCCGCTGGCTGAACAGATACCAGGAGCAAGCCAAGCCGACTGTAATGAAGAGCGAGGTAGCGACGGAGAGTGGCTTGGGGATCTGTATCCGCTTGAAGCGCGAAAACGGTAGCTTGTCCGCGTCAACTCCATAAAGTATCTGTTGTAATATACTTCGTTCGATCTCCTGTTTGCTTACACGCAATCCCGGAACCTCTCCGTCTGGTAGGAATGATGCCAGAGAGAGCTGCAGTGGTGCTCGTGGGTATCTCTTTAGAAATGACTTAATGACACTGCTTTTTCCCGAACCATAAGGTCCGGTTAGTGCAATGTTGAGCACTTGGTCATTGTTGGTGGCGTAGTCGAGTGCCTCAAAATAGATACTCGCGTTGTCGGCATTAGCGGTGGGCGCGAGATCTATAAATTTGGTATCGGTTACCAGTTTAGGCGATTTGCGTAGTATAAATTGCAAAAACCGATTCAATTTCTGAATAGTCAATTTTGCGCCCCTCCCGCAGCGGTTTGGAACAGGGCTACCTAGCATGACGTCTGCGATCAAGTCGAAGCTGGCCATGGCTTACAGCCATTGCCATAGGCCTGTCAGGCAAGCGGAGTTAGAACTCGGCTGTGCTACGGGGAGACGTGCTTGCGTTGCGTGTCTTCCACCGGTCAGCCGATAACGGATTCCTCTGCAGTTTCAGTCAAATCGAATTGCCCGCAACGGCAAACGCATCGACATCAGTTGCGCATTTCCGATTCTGGGCGACAGGCAGGCGTTACGAAGCTCAAGATCGGTGTTGCATAGTTCGGCGCAGGCGTTGCGGAGTTTTGGGCGGTCGTTTCCAAACCGGGTGCATTCGATTCTCAATTCGGGATCTTCGTTACCGGCACAAACGCCGTTTGCGGTCGCCGCCTCGCTGCTGCTGAACCTACATCCCGTCGCTACCATCACGCCCCGAACAGCCGCCGATCCCAATAGACGGGTTCGTTAAGGCCAACCTCGATGGTCGCGAACTCCGGGTGCTGCGGGTTGATCAGGACGTTGCGGTCGAGGCGGGCGACGACACTTGGGACGAGCAGGACGAGGCTGCGGCGTTCGGCGTGCCATTGATGGCCGAAGGTCTTGCTGACGATCGGCGGCATCGAATCCCAGTCGGGCAGGGTGGGGGGCGAGAAGATCTCGTAGGACGCGTCGCGCGGGATGGTGATCTCGACATAATGCTGGTTCGGCGGCAGGCGGCCGCTGCCGTGCACCAACTTTTCCAGAAGCGCCGTCGAGTAATGCTCGGCTGCGTAGATCATCGGACTGCCGGGCGTGTTCCAGCGGCCGGGCGCAAGGGTCGATCCGGTGGCGTCGAAGATTGGATAGGTCCCGGCGGGATCGCCGATCCGGTAGGCCTTCAGCGTGCGGTCCAGGCGCTGGGCGGTCACGCCGCGATGCCGTATTTCAGCCGTCCGAGAATATCCATCACCAGCTCAGCGCCGATCTCTCCGCGCATGACGGCATCGATCGGCCGCATGTCCTCCAGCATCGCGTGCGGGCGGAACAGGAAGTCGCGCGCTTCCTCCTCGCTCTTCCAGACATCGACGGCGAGGCTCCAGACCCGGGCGACGCGCGCCAGCCGCGTGCCTTCGTCCGTTGACAGGCGGTGGGCGCTCTTGCGCCGCTCGTAGGTCGCCTTCGGCACGAGACGGTATTTGAATTGCCCATCTTCAGGGGCGAGAAGCCGCGCCACCCGGTCGAGCGCCGCGACGGGAAGGCCCTTCTCGATGCTCGCCATCAGACGGAAGGGCGAGGCGGCGATGGCGACATCGCCGGAAAGCCCGAGAACGGCAACCACATCTCCATAAGCCTGCATCGATCCGCTCCGTATCATATGAGGCAAAATATAGCCTCATATGGGAGCGAACGCCAGAGGCGCAAGCTGTTGGCCGAAAGGGGCGCGTCCCGCCGTGCGGATTCTTGTTCTGTGGCGGAATGTCGCAAGGCCCGGAGAACGGGGGGAGCGGAGCTTAAGGAAAAGCTCCTTGCGAATTCATGACTTATCCCAATTCGGCGCGGCAGAATGGTGGCTTTGTCCCCGATGATTTGCGCCCTTGGTCTACGTCTTCGGTGCGGGATCACTCAAATTCGAATTGTTCTCTTTATGTCCTGTCAGGTCCTGCGGACGCACAACCCGCGTCCCGCCAATTCCGGCGGCAATAGGACCAACCATGTTCAAGGACAACAGCAAGCAAACCCACGAGATCGCCGCCGACACGAAGACCGCCCAGGGCAAGATCCGCGGACGCAAGCGCAAGGCGGACGCCACCCAAGAGGCCATCGACAAGCTGAACGAGCAGGAGCGGCGGCGTCTCGACACGCTCCTCGATCGCGTTCACCAGCTCGGCCGCAAGACCACCGAGCAGGTCTTCGAATTCGGAGCGTATCTCGAGGAGGCGGCCGAGCTGTTGCCGGAAAAGGCCCTGGAAGGTTGGGTGAAGCGCAAGTGCGAGATCTCGACCCGCCACGCCCGCAACCTCCGCGCCGTTCACCGCGAGCTCAGCGGCCGTCAGGACGAGTGCATCGACTACAACATCCCGCCGTCGGTCCTCTTCAAGATTGCGGCCGCGGACGCGGAGACCATCGACACGGTGATCACCGTCTTCAAGGACGGCCGCCGCCTCAAGGTGCGCGAGGTCGCCGAGATGGTCGCGGGCGATTCCGGGGCGGACGGCGAGCCGCTGGCGCCGGAGCGGCGCGGCGGTGCCAAGGGGCTGAAGGCGCTCGCCGCCGCCAAGGCTGCGCGCCAGCAGAAGAGCTTTGAGGCCGGGCTCCAGTTGATCCGGGTGACCTTCGAGGAGGCGCTCGAAGCGGCCGGAAAGAAGCGGCTGTCCAAGAAAGACCTTTGGACGGCCCTGGAGCTGCCCGCGCGGCTCTGCCATCGCGAATTGACGGAACTGCTCTGCGAAATCGATCCGGAGACTCTCCGCGGGACGGCCACGCACAGCCACCGCGACTTGCCCGACAGTCCCTGGACGGAGCTTCATGGGCTGCTTGGCAAGCTCGGCAACCGGGAACACTGGCCGGAGTCCAGCGAGCTGAAGGCATGGGTCGCCGATCGCCTCATGCCGCTGCTGGCTTTCGCCCTGGATGGAACGCCGATCGAGCCGCGCGCTCCGGAGGTGAACGCGGATGCGGACGCCGTCTACGCCGACGCGGAAGAAGAGGACGTTGCGGACGACGAGGCGGATGACGCATTGGAGAACGCCGAAGCCGAGGTCGTTGCCGCCGATGCCGAGCTGGAGCCGGGCGAGGCGGAAAACATTTCCGCAATGGACCAGATCGACGCAGCAGCCCCGGCCGAGGATAATTTGCCGGATCTGGTCGACGACCCGACCGCGTCGGATGACGATGAACGCGACGGCGCTGCCGCTTCCGACGAGGCGTCGGCTGCGCAGGCTCCGCGGCCGGCGGCCCAGGCGGGGCTTCGTTCAAACCGCCGGACATCGCTGACCTCTCCACCGATGCCGACGGAGTCGGCGCGTCCGCAACCCGGGTCTGAGCGGTAGGTGGCTTTCGTGGCATCGCGGCTCCGCCTTCAGACGGGCCCGCGATGCCGTGAGCGATCGGGCAAGGACGCATCATGACATCATCGAAGATCGGCAACTCGGGAGCCTCCGACAGGCGCCAACGGCGCAATGAGGCCCAAGCGGACTATCAGCGAGGGTATCGCGAGAAGCAGAAGGAGCGCCGCCGTCCGTCGCGGGACGACATCGCGCGCGTTCTTCTCAATTGGATCATCACGCTGCTGTTGGAAAACGACGACCACCACGGCCTGATGAATATCCGGAAGGGGGTCGTGCTTCGTCTGGTCGAGCAGGGCTTCGATCAGAAGGAAAGCCAACTTCGGTTTGACAGTCTCATCGACAAGTATGAAGACGGCTGGGACTTCCGCCGCAAGCCGCATTTGGCTGAGCCGACCTCCGAGGTGGGCGCCGAGTAGCGGGCCGCTTGTTTCTGCGGCTTCGATATCGACCAAGGTTCGGAAGCGCTTCTGCAGCCTTGGTCGCCCCCAACTTATGCCCCCACGACTTATCGGCCGGAGCCTTCCCTGGGTCGGGTTCTGCAAACGCCGTTTGGTCTCTTCACGCTAAACGCCCCCATTACTTCTGCAAACGGCGTTGCAGTCTGAATCGAAAATCTTGAAGTCGGCTCGTTTCGACGGCGGCAAAATTCTCGGCCGATTTTCGCGTCTTCGACGAGGCCATGTAGCCTCGCCGCGTTGGCATGCTCTTCCCTTCGTATCCTCAAGGCTTCTTGGGTTTGCGAAACCGATCGCCTGGGCTTCTCCCCGCCCAGGGCGGAAGGTCCTTTGAGACGACCCATGGCAGGAGATGGATGGGGCGCGGTTCCAGATGGTTTGTGATGACGGGGTAGGTTCGAAGCTTTTCCCGCAGCAGGGGCAGCCCGGCCGGGTTGGTGTAGCGAATTTGCGTTTCGCCGAACCCGAGGCGACCCGACAGGTCGTCGATGATCCCCAGCTCCACGCCGGATTGCTTGAGCGTGTCGGCCAGCCCATGCCTGAAGGCATGGATCGTCCTGTCCCACAGGCCATCTGCCAGATCCGGCGCCGTCTTCAACAGCGGGATGAAGTCCTTGTAGAAGCGATCGCCCGGGTCGTTCGTCTTGAGATTTGGCGAATAGAGTTCGGGAAAGAGCTGCTGATGGCCCAGGCGTTTGACGGCGGCGACGTAATCGAGGAATCCGAGGCGAAGGAGTTCGTCCAGGATCGGCAGCATGCGATCGGATTGCGCGTTCTTGATGCCGCGAAACGCGTTCTTGCGGATGTGGATCGCCGGGCCGTTTTCCGTCTCGATGATATCGTTCGCGGCCAGCCCGGCAAACTCGTTTCGCCGGGCGCCGAGATAGGTGAAGAGCATTGGCAGGTAATAGCAGGCACCGTGGAAAACCTGCTTTCCCGGCCGGGATAAATTGAACTCGTCCTTGCATCCCGTGAACACGGGAAGGTCGAAGATAGGACGCACCGTCCGCGGTGGCGGCTTGATCTGCTGCAGACGGATGGTTCCGGCCTTCGGCTTGGCAGGGCGCAGATCGCGCAATTCCCATTCGCCGATGGCGTAGCCGCTCGCGCGAAGATGGCGCAGAAACGTATCGAGATTGCCGAGATGCTTGCGGATCGTGGCGGCGGACAGTCCGACGGGATAGGGCGGCTCCCCGCGCTGTTCCGCCAGTGCCCGTTGCGTGGCGGCGAAGGCGCGCAGGGCCGTTGGTTTCAGGGTGCGTAGATGCGCGCTTTGGCCGTACTTGGTCGGAACGTCGTTGAAGTGCTGGCGCAAGGCCGCGATGTGGTGCTGGCGGATTTCACCGGAGTGCGTGACACCGTGCTCTTCGAGAACGTCGCGGAGGGTCGCTACGAGGACGTAAGCATCCTTTGCGGTTTCCTCGGTCCAGTTCTCGCCCTTGTTCTTGCGCAGCCTTTTGTACTCGGCCTCGAAGTCGGCGAGACGAAGAACTGGACGTGTCTCTCCAACCTCCGTGGCCGAAGCGCTGGCGTGGGGCTCAGCCTCAGTTAGAGCCGCGGCCTTTTCTGGGGCGACCGTTGATGCCGTCGAGGACTCTGGATCAGGCGAAGTGCCTCCGTTGATCTCGTTCGCCGGGGTGATCGGCAAATCGTGAGGCGGAGCCTCTGGCTCCTGCTGCTGTGCGGGCTGCGTGATCTCCTTCGCTTCCGCACGGTCTACGGCTTGCGGCACGACCTCTTGTTCGAAAGAGGCGAGGGGACGTTCCTCTTCCGGAAGCGTCGAGGCGGTCAGTGCATTCTGCCTGCGGTCGATCAAGGGCCAGCGCTCACCGACCGCCAACAGGGCATCGGCCTTGGCGCGGAAGATCTCGATTTTGGCGCGTTCGCGATTGGCGAGCGTATCCGGGAGGCCGACATCGGCCATCTGTCGGCGGACGTCGCGATCGAAGACGGGCGTCTGCGCGCCTTTCTGTTCAGCGCGAAAGGTCGCCGCCACCGCGTCGATGTGCGGGGCCGGGATCCCGTGTCGCACGAGCATGGCGCGACCTGGACACTCTTCGTCGAAGGCTAGCGATCGTCCGGTTCCGAAAAGCTGCAGCAGGCGATAGGCCCAACCCACCTCGATGTCGGCTTCCATTTCGCGAACGTCGTCGAAGCGTCCGGCATGACGGGCGGCGAACGCGACGTCGTCGAGATGGGCGGTCATTCGCTCGATCTCGGCGCGGAAGAGTGTGTCGAGTTGGTCCTTGGCGGTCATGGAAGCTGTGGATCGGGCGGCGAGCCCTGAGAGCAGGGTGTTGAGACGACGGGCCATGTAAACCGCCTTGCCGTGGTCCGACAATCGCAGGCTGAGGGAAAGGCGCGCATTCGGCGTGATGGAGGAGAAGCGAGCCGGGATACGGGCGCGCCAATAGAAGACGTTGCCGCGTCGCTCGAGATTGCTGACCGCATGACGAATCGTCACCGCTGATGAACCCTCTGCCGGGTCCAGGACGAGCCTTTTGGGCATCATCTCTGAGCCACAGGTGTGGGCCACACGGCTTCCAGAAGCGCAGAGAGGGATTCTCAGTGCCTGAAAACGGCAGCGATTACAGAAGGTTAGCGTCTTCTCCGAAGAGATTAGCGTCTTCTCCGAAGAGAAGTGGCTGGGGGACCTGGATTCGAACCAAGACTAACGGAGTCAGAGTCCGCTGTTCTACCCTTAAACTATCCCCCAGCAGGGAACGGCGGGTGCCGAACGGGCCGCTATATAGCGATCAAATCGGCCGTTGTGAACCCTCTGCGGCGCGTTTTCGCAGCGGTCCAGCGAAACGGTGTTCGGATCTCTCCGGCCGGCGCAAAAGCGGCTTTCCGGCTGGCTTCGGCGAAAAGGGCGGTGCCCTTGTGCTTCCGTAGCGGCTTGGTACACTCCATATAACAAAGCCGAGATTGGCGCGGCCTTCGAGCCCGGCGCCGGAGAGATCAGAGTGAACATCCGTGAGCAACACGGGAGAGTGTATCCGCCGACAGCACCTGTCCACGATAGGAAAGGGTCCGAGACCAAGTCTTTCGGAAACCCGGCACCGAACGGTACACCGCCGTCCGGCGGAAGCTCCCATGACGAAGACGCATCCGCGCAGGCGGATCATGCCGCCGACGGCGCGCCCGCCAGTGCCGCCTTCAACGGCGGGCTGACGAAACGCCAGAAGCGCCGCCGCCGCCGCCGTTCGGCAGCGGCCAAGGCGCAGGAGGCCGAGACCGAGCCTGCGGCGCCGCCTGCGCCGAAGCCCGCGCACAAGTCGCGCCGTCGACGGTACGCAGGCCATGCCGCAGCCGAGCAGGTGCCGGCCGCCAAGGTCGAGCCGAAGCCGCCGGCCGCCGTTGCGCAGCCTCACCGACCGGGACACGACAGGTCTGTGCCGGCGCGGAGCGCGGGGCCGGGGACGTCGCGCCCTCCGGCCTATGCGGCTCTCGATCTCGGCACCAACAATTGCCGCTTGCTGATCGCCATTCCCACCCGTCCCGGCCAGTTCCGCGTCATCGATGCGTTCTCGCGAATCGTGCGGCTGGGCGAGGGGCTGAGCCGCACCGGCCGGCTGGCGGCACCCGCCATGGACCGCGCGCTGGCGGCGCTCATCGTGTGCAGCCAGAAGATGGCGGCACGCTCCATCGCGGGCTCGCGGCTGATTGCCACGGAGGCTTGCCGGGCCGCCGCCAATGGCGAGGAATTCATCGAGCGCGTGCAGGCGGAAACCGGGCTCGATCTCGAGATCGTCAGTCGCGAGACCGAGGCGCGCCTGGCCGTCTCGGGCTGCGGTTCGCTAGTGGATCGCGGTGCCAAGGGCGCCGTGCTGTTCGACATCGGCGGCGGATCCTCGGAGATTGCGCTGCTCGACCTGCGGCCCGGCTACACGCGGCGTCTATCGAATCGCATCGTCGCCTGGACGTCGCTGCCGATCGGCGTGGTCACCCTGGCCGAGCGCCATGGCGGCCGCGACGTGTCGCCCGAGACCTTCGAACTGATGATCCAGGAGGTTCTGGAGCGCATCGAGCGCTTCCCCGGACGCTCGCGTCTGGCCGATCTCGTGGGCAGCGACGCGTTCCACCTGCTGGGCACGTCCGGCACGGTGACGACGCTGGCAGGGGTTCATCTCAATCTCGAGCGCTACGACCGGCGGCAGGTCGACGGGATCTGGCTCAACCACGACGACATCGACCGGCTGATCGGCAAGATCGCCGGCTGGTCGTTCGAGGAGCGAGTGGCCAATGCCTGCATCGGCAGCGATCGTGCCGATCTGGTGCTGGCGGGATGTGCTATTCTGGAAGCGATCCGGCGGGCCTGGCCGGCCAAGATGTTGCGCGTCGCCGATCGGGGACTGCGCGAGGGCCTGCTCACCGAGATGATGGTGGCCGACGGCGTCTGGCGCCGTCGGGGATCCGATCGAATGAGACAACGCGTATGAGTGCCAAGCACGGCGGCAGCCGCAATCTGACGACGCGCATCAAGAAAAAGCATGGCCTGAAGCCGTCATCGCGGCGCTGGCTGGAGCGCCAGCTGAACGACCCCTATGTGCAGCGCGCCAAGGCGGCGGGCTATCGCTCGCGGGCGGCCTTCAAGCTGCTCGAGATCGACGACCGCTACCATCTCCTGAAGAAGGGCATGCGCGTGGTCGATCTCGGCGCGGCGCCCGGCGGCTGGTGCCAGGTGGCGGTGGACCGGGTCGGGTCGAGCGAGGAGCGGGCCTGTCTGGTCGGCATCGACATTCTGCCGGTCGATCCCGTCTCGGGCGCCAAGCTGATCCAGATGGATTTTCTCGACGACGCGGCGCCCGATCGGCTCCTCGACGAACTGGGCGGCGCGCCGGACATCGTGCTGTCGGACATGGCGGCTGCGACCACCGGCCATCGGCGCACCGATCATCTGCGCACCATGCATCTGTGCGAGGTCGCGGCCGATTTCGCCGTGCAGACGCTGAGGCCGGGCGGCCACTTCCTGGTGAAGACGTTTCAGGGCGGGACCGAAAACGAGCTCCTGACCATGCTGAAGCAGCATTTCAGCAGCGTGCATCACGTCAAGCCGCCCGCATCCCGCGACGGCTCGGTGGAGCTCTATCTCCTGGCCAAGGGCTTCAAGGGCCGGCGCGGCGATGATCCAGGGATCGGAGCCGACGATGAGGCCGGGCCGCTGGGCTGACGGCGGCTTTCGGCTTCGGCGCTTGCCTTTTCGCTCTCTTTTACTCTGCTGGCATATGCCGGCCGGACACTTCGGCGCCGGCATCGGCGGCGAGCGGCCAGTAGCTGAGTGCCGACAGGGCGCTGATCAAGCCAACCAGGGCGAAGGCGATGGAATAGACGGCGATCGTCGGCTCGGCCGTGCCGGTGACATAGATCCCCGCCTCGAGGACGAAGCCGGCGAAGGCGACGCCGAGGGCGATCGACATCTGCTGGCCTGCCGCCAACATCGCGGTGGCATCTCCGGCGTTCGCGTTGGGCACGTCCGCGAAGGCCAGAACGTTGACGCTGGTGAAGAACAACGAGCGGAAGAAGCCGCCGGCCAGAAGCAGCACCAGTACCGTGGCCACCGGCACGCCGGGATGGAGCAGTGCCAGCGCGGCAGTCAGCACGCCGGTCAGGACGGCCGTACCGATCAGCGTCGTCCTGAAGCCGAACTGGCGCAGCATCGGTTTGGCCAGAAACTTCATCAGGAGTGCGCCGCCGATCCCCACGCATGTGATGAGACCGCATTGGAAGGCGCTGTAGCCGAAGCCGAGCTGCAGCATCAGCGGCAGCAGGAAGGGCACGGCGCCCGAACCCATCCGAAACAGCGTTCCGCCGACCAGCGCCGAGCGGAAGGTGAGGATTCTAAGGAGGGAAAGCCGCAACAATGGGTCTGCAGTTCGCCGCGCATGGCCCACATAGGCGAGGGCGGAGGCGAGCCCGAGCACGGTCATCGCGGCACCCACCCAGGGCGGCAAAGCCGGCAGCGAGATCACCGAACAGCCGAACACGATGCCGGCGCACGCGAGCCCCGACAGAAGAAAGCCGGGCGTGTCGAAGGCGACGCCGGCGAGCTTCTCGACCTTGGGCAGGAAGCGCGTCGCAAGCGCGATGCCGATCAGCCCGATCGGCACGTTGATGACGAAGATATAGCGCCAGTGCGCGAAGGTGGTGATCGCGCCGCCGATCGGCGGGCCCACCAGCGGGCCGATCAGCGCCGGAATCGTAAACCACGCCATGGCGCTGACGAGATCGGAGCGCGGCACGGCGCGCACCAGCAACAGGCGGCCGACGGGCGTCATCATCGCGCCGCCCAGGCCCTGCAGAAAGCGGGCCGCGACGAAGCCCCCGAGCGAACCCGCGGTCGCACAGGCCAGAGAGCCGAGCACGAACACGCCGATCGCCGCGCGAAACACCAGCTTGGCACCGAAGCGGTCGGCCATGCGGCCGGAAACCGGAATGAAGATCGCCAGCGCCACGTAATAGCTGGTCAGCGCCAGCTTCAGCGCGATCGGACTGGTTCCGATATCGGCGGCGATCGCCGGCAGCGAGGTCGCGATGACGGTCGAATCCATGTGCTCCATAAAGAGCGCCACGGCGAGCACGATGGGAACGATCCGGTTCAAGGAAACCTCGAAGAGGGCAGGCGGAACGCTAAGGGAGCCCTAGGTAGTGCCAGGAAGGCACACCGCGCAAGCTTGAAACGGACGGGCAGGTCGCAAAAGCGTGGCGGGCTCGGCCCTGGGATTGCTTGCACTTCTACGGGCCTTCGCGGCTGGCGGCCGGTCATTGGCGCCGAGCAGCATTGGGCCGCCGGCAAAGCCAGAACGGACGAAACGACTTTTGAGGAGGTGTCGGATATGGACTTACCGGACATCGAGACGCCGACATGGCATCGCTTCCGATTGGGCGATGTGCGCGTCACCACCGTGCTCGACGGCGTCCGGATCGCGGACGGTCCGCATCCCACCTTCGGCGCGGATCAGAGCGCGGACGCGGTGGCGGCGCTGATGCGCGAAAACCGACTGCCCGAGCGCCGCTTCGTCAACATGTTCAATCCGGCGCTGCTGGAGATCGGCGGCGAACTTGTCTTGTTCGACACCGGCATGGGACCTATGGGACGCGCCAACGGGTCGGGTCAACTGACACGCCGGATGGCCGAGGCGGGCTATCGTCCCGAGGACGTCACGCTGGTCGTTCTGACGCATCTTCACGGTGATCACATCGGCGGTCTGATGGAGGAGGACGGACCGGCATTCCGCAACGCGCGCTATGTCGTCGGACGAACCGAACTCGGCTGGTGGACCTCCGAGGAGGCGCTCACCGGACAGCGTGCGGGTAACGCCCAACTGGTCTTGAAGAACGTCATGCCTCTGCAGGACAGAACAGTCTTGGTTGCCGAAGGCGACGAGATCCTCCCAGGGCTGATCGCGCATGAGGCTTTTGGCCATTCGCCCGGTCATATGATCTTCGAGATCCGGTCGGACGAACGAAAACTGTGGATGACGGCCGACACCGCAAATCACTTCGTCGCATCGCTGCAACGACCGGACTGGCACGTCGCCTTCGATATGGACAAGGCGGGGGCTGTGGCAACGAGACGGCGCGTTTTCGACCGGATCGCCGAGGAGGCCAGCCCCTTCATCGGCTATCACATGCCGTTTCCGGCGGTCGGTTACGTGACCCGGCTCGGCGGCGGATATCGGTTCGTCCCCGAGAGCTATCAACTACAGGTGGAAGGCTGAGCGTTCGACGGAACGGCTGCCGGCGAGACCCGACGATGTCCGCGCTTTCCAAGCGCCGGGGCGCGTGATACGACCCCTTGCCATCTCTAGTCGCCGACGGCCAACGCAGCCGGCGCCGGCGAACTTTACCTTCAGGGGATGGCGATGGCGCGAATCATTGAGACGGCGACCGGCGTAACGGCGCTGACCTTCGACGACGTTTTGCTGCAGCCCGGATATTCCGAGGTTCTGCCGGCCGAAGTCGATATTAGAACCCGGATCACCCGCTCGCTGCGGCTGAACATTCCGATCCTGTCGGCGGCGATGGACACGGTCACCGAGTCGCGGCTGGCGATCGCCATGGCGCAGGCCGGCGGCATTGGCGTCATTCACCGCAACCTGACGCCCGCCGAGCAGGCCGAAGAGGTCCGTCAGGTCAAGAAATTCGAAAGCGGGATGGTGGTCAATCCCGTGACCATCGGCCCCGAGGCGACCCTGGGCGACGCCAAGTCGCTGATGGCGTCGCACCGCATCTCGGGCATCCCGGTGGTGGATAATGGCGGCCGCGGCGGTCAGGCCAAGGGCCGTCTGGTTGGCATCCTGACCAATCGCGATGTGCGCTTCGCCAACAACGACGACCAGCCGATCCACGAGTTGATGACGCGGCAGGGCCTCGTCACGGTGCGCGAGACGGTGGATCAGGCCGAGGCCAAGCGGCTCCTGCATGCCCACCGGATCGAAAAGCTCCTGGTCGTCGACGACGAGGACCACTGCATCGGGCTGATCACCGTCAAGGACATCGAAAAGACCCAGCTCAATCCCAACGCGGCCAAGGACGGGCAGGGCCGCCTGCTCGCCGCGGCGGCCACCAGCGTCGGTCCGGACGGCTTCGAGCGGGCCGAGCGCCTGATCGACGCGGGCGCCGACCTGATCGTCGTCGATACCGCGCACGGCCAGTCGCAGCGCGTGCTGGAGGCGGTGACGCGGGTGAAGCGCCTGTCCAATTCGGTCCAGGTGATCGCCGGCAACGTGGCGACGCCCGATGGCACGAAGGCGCTGATCGACGCCGGCGCGGATGGCGTCAAGGTCGGTATCGGGCCGGGCTCGATCTGCACCACGCGCGTTGTCGCAGGTGTCGGCATGCCGCAGCTGTCCGCCATCATGGGCGCCGTCGAGGAGGCCGACAAGGCCGATGTGCCGGTGATCGCCGACGGCGGCATCAAGTATTCCGGCGACATTGCCAAGGCCCTGGCGGCCGGCGCGCGGGCGGCGATGGTCGGTTCGCTCCTGGCCGGCACCGAGGAAAGCCCGGGCGAGGTCTATCTCTATCAGGGACGGTCGTTCAAAGCCTATCGCGGCATGGGCTCGGTCGGGGCCATGGCGCGCGGCTCGGCCGATCGCTATTTCCAGGCCGAGGTCCGCGATACGCTGAAGCTGGTTCCGGAGGGGATCGAAGGTCAGGTGCCGTACAAGGGGGCCGTGTCCGCCGTGCTGCATCAGCTCTGCGGTGGCCTGCGTGCCGCCATGGGCTATGTCGGTGCCGCCGACCTGAAGGCCTTCCACGACAAGGCGAACTTCGTGCGCATCTCCAATGCGGGCCTACGCGAGAGCCATCCTCACGGCATCACCATCACGCGCGAAAGCCCGAACTATCCGGGCGGTGCCGGATAAGACGCCAGAACGATCCGGGCGGTGGCTCGATGCCGTCGCCTGTTCAGTCCGGAGTTCAGGCGGCTGATACGGCCGGCGCCGCACCGAGGCCGCTCATCGTGGCACGGATGTCGCGCTCGGCACCCTGCAACAGGATGAAGGCCTGGTATTTCGCGGCATGGAAGGCCGCGACGTCACCGCCCGCCGGGCTGATCTCCTCACGAATGCGGCACATCCGGGCCGCGGCCATGGCCAGGCTCTCCGCCGATCCGGCCGCGACGGCGCCAAGGATCGCTCCGCCGAGGAGGACCGGCTCGCTGGTTTCCGGCAGCGCCACCCGCACACCGCTGGCATCGGCAAGTATACGCCTAAGCAGGGGACTCTGCGCGGCGCCGCCGCTGACCACGACGGTTTCGATGGACACACCCTTGGCGCGCTCGGCTTCGATGATCTGCCGCGTGCCGTAGCAGAGGCCGCACAAGCCCGCCACGAATAGGCGCACCAGGCTTTCGGCGCTGGTCTCCAGACCGAGCCCTGCGATTGCCGCCTTGGCTGCCGGATCGGCATAGGGCGCACGGTTGCCGAGGAATTCCGGCACCACGTGGATCGAACGGGCGAGCATCGCCGCCTGTTCGATGGAGCCGGCCAGCGCTATGGCGCGCTGCTCCAGGTGGTCGGGGATCGACCGGCCTTCGGCCGCCGCCGCCTCGGCGGCCTCGCGATAGGCGGGATGCAGCGTCACCAGATGGTCGAGCGCCGCACCATAGGCGGACTGGCCGCCTTCGAGCAGCCAGAAGCCGGGCACCATAGCGCCGAAATAGGGACCCCAGACGCCGTCGACGAAGGCGGGTTCGCGCGTCAGCGTCATGGCGCAGGACGAGGTGCCCATGATCAGCGCGATCTGGCTTTGCGGATCGGACCGTTCGCCGTCCGGACCTCGGCCGCCGAGCGTGCCGACGCCACCGCTGTGGGCATCGATCAGCGAGGCGCCGACTGCCGTTCCCGGCAGGAGACCGAATTCGGCGGCGGCTGTCTCGCTCAGACCCGAACCGAGAGGCGTCGCGATGTCGACGATCTCGGTGCCGATGCGGCGAAATCCTTCGTTCGCCAGTTCACCCAGGCCGATCGCTTCGAAATAGGACGGGTCCCACCGCCCCTCGTGGGCGAGATAGGTCCATTTGCAGGTAAGCGTGCAGATCGAGCGGGCGAGGCTGCCCGTGGCACGCCACGACAGGAAGTCGGCGAGGTCGAAAAACTGTCCGGCGCGGGCGAAGATCTCCGGCTTGTTTTCCTTCAGCCACAAGAGCTTGGGCGTTTCCATCTCGGGTGAGATGAAGCCGCCGACATAGCGCAGCACCGGGTGGCGGGTGGCATTGATCCGTCGCGTTTGGTCGAGCGCCCGGTGGTCCATCCAGACGATGATGTTGCGGGCCGGGTCCTTCGACGGACCCACGGGCAGCGGACGTCCGGCGTCGTCCAGGACCACCAGGGAGCAGGTGGCGTCGAAGCCGATGCCCTTGATCGTGGCCGGGTCGACACCTGATTGCTGCACCGCCTCGCGGACCGATTCCACCACCGCCTGCCAGATGTCGTCGGAGGACTGCTCGACGACGTCGCCTTCGGCGCGCCAGATCCGGATCGGGCGCTTGGCCGCGGCCAGGAGCCGTCCGCCGGCGTCGAAGACTCCCGCGCGGGCGCTGCCGGTTCCAACGTCGGCCCCGATGAAATGATCGCTCGCCATGGTGTCCTCCGCCCCTCACTGCCACCCGGCCGCATCCTATAAAACAGATTGGCGCAGGCAGCCATACCGCGCAAACAGGCATGCAAGTTCAGCGAGCTTTTCAAGCGGCGCGTTCGGTGGGAAACTGCGATCGCGCGGGGCTCAGGATGGGTTGGAGGCTGGCCGAAATCCGATCTTTAGGTGCCGGCGGTTTTCTCGCCTGCCGACTGGAATTCGCCTCGAGGCCTCGATAGTTTTCGGTTTTTGTGTCGAGGTCGTAAACTCACACCATGCCCCCCAAAGCCACCAAGCGTCGCCAGCAGGCGGCGAAGACAAGAGCCAAACTGTCCAGCACCGCGCTGGGGCTGATCGAGAAACGGGGCATCGAAAACGTCAAGATCCAGGACATCGCCACGGCGGCCGGCGTGTCGGTCGGCGTCTTCTATCACTACTTCCCGTCCAAGCAGCACGTCATCTTCGATCTGTATCGCGAGGCCGACGAGATCTTTCGCAACGACGTGGCGCCGAAGCTTGATGCCGCGTCCGCGGCCGACAGGATCCTGCAGTTCTTTCGCTTCTATGCCGAGTTCAACGCCTCGCAGGGCCTGAAGATCACCCGGGTGCTCTATAATCCCCGGAACAAATGGTTCATCGATCGAAGCCGCTACATGATCACGTTGCTGTGCGGGGTCATCCAGAGCGGTCAGGATGCCGGAGAGATCACGTGCGATCTCACCGCCCAGGACCTTTGCGACCGCCTGTTCATCATCGCCCGGGGCACGGTCTATGACTGGTGCCTGCACGAAGGCACCTACGACCTGGCGGACTATATGACCGACATGTTCCGTCGAATCGTGCCGGTGTTCTGCGCACCCGGCCGCTAGAAAGGCGGGCCGACAACCGGCGAACGGCCTCGACGATATGATGATGCATTCTTGCCGGAGGCGACGCTTCGGGATGACTGCGTGCGGACTGCCGATCCCATCAACTCGCCTCGCCATCACGGGGGCATCTTCGATCCCGAGATGCTGATCTGCTCACGATCCGCCGCGATGAACCCGCCAAAATATGACTATCGGAAGCAGAAATCCGCGGCCGGTAGCAATTGTCGCAGGGTTGCTGTCCGTTGATTCAGATCAAGGTCGGTACGCGCCCTTCCCACGAACAATGCATTCATTAAATGCATTCGGTGAATCAGTTCAATATTCTGTCTTTCGCGGGAAACTTTAGGGCAGGCACCTGAGGCGGTGGCGTCGTCTTCAATCTCGCACGCGAAGACGAACCCCGGCACGGGACCATGGCGCTGTCGCCTGGGCGGATCGCCGTGCGGACGATGGGCCAGGACGGTACGGGGCGATTGGGCTGATCCGCCGAGATGAGGGAGCCAACGGCGCCCGTTCTTCATGAGCGGCCGGTCTGACGGCTCATTGCCCCATGGAACGGTGATCGGTGACCGAGCCGATATCGGCATGTGCAGTGGAGAGGAGGGGACTTCCATCATGAACAATGACGAACGCAAAGACGCTGAAGAGCTGGATGAATACACCAGGTCCGCGCTGAGGCAGGGCCTGTCGCGGCGCAGTTTCCTGCGCGCCACCGGCGCCGGCGCAGCCGGTCTCGGCGCTCTGGGAATGGGTGGCGTGGCGGCTGCCGAGACGGTCGCGACGGATGTCTGCGGCGACGCCTACGGCACGAGTTCGGATGGAGCTGCGACGCTGTCGTTCCTGAAGAAGCCGGAGCCGATCGCCGACGAGGACATCGCCGTCACCGAAACCTATGACGTGGTCGTCATCGGTGCCGGTGCGTCGGGTGTCCCGGCCGCGCTGTCGGCGGCCGAGAACGGCGCCAAGGTTGCGGTCCTGCAGAAGGCGCCGCGCCCCGTGTCCCAGGGCAATACCGGATCGGGCATCAATCTCGACAAGAGCGACAAGGCGGCGATGGAGACGCTGGTCGCGAGGCTCTGTGCCGACAACAACCATCGTTCCAATCCGGCGATCGTTCGCGAATACGTCTACAACTCGGGCGAAGCGGTCAACTGGGTGATCGATCGCGTCACGAAGAACGGCACCCAGGTCATCAGCCAGGGCAACGGGCCGCACGGCGATCTGCTCAACTCGACCGGGCTCCAGCTCGATTGGGTGACGTCGTTCTTCGGGCCCAAGCCGTACAATACCGGCGACGGAATGCGCGGCCTCGCCGAGGTGGCGGAGCAGGCCGGCGTGAAGTTTTTCTACAAGACGCCCGCCGTCCATCTCGTGCAGGACGAATCCGGAGCAGTTCTGGGTGTCATCGGCCAGGGCCACGACGGCAAGTACGTGAAGCTGCTGGCCAACAAGGGGGTGATCATGGCCACCGGCGACTACCAGAACAACGAGGCCATGTCGGACTATTTCATCCCCGACATCAAGAACATGGGGCGCAAGCAGTTCGACAAGACGGGCGATGGCCATGCCATGATCTACTGGGCCGGCGGCGTGTTCGAGCCGATCGGCCATACCAAGATGTTGCACGACTTCGATGCCGGCCCGGCGCTGATGTGCGACATGCCGTTCCTGGTGGTCAACATGGACGGCGAGCGGTTCATCAACGAAACCGTGCCCATGTCGCTGATGAACAACTACCTGCGCAGCGCTAAGGACGCCGGCCATTACTGCCAGATCTTCGACGCCGACTACACGACGCAGGCGGCCGATTGGCCGGGCCGCGTCTACAGTCCGGAAGAGCTGAAGACCTGGATGCCGGACGATCCCAGCCCGAAGGAAGGGGTGATCGAGCCGCAGATCAACACCCACGTGGCCGACACATTGGAGGAACTGGCTGCGAAGCTCGAGGTCGACCCGGACAAGTTCGTCGCCACCGTCAAACGCTACAACGAGCTTGTCGCCTCCGGCAAGGATCCCGATTTCGGCAAGCCGGCCAAATTCCTGGTGCCGGTGGAAAAGGCGCCATTCTACGGCATTCACCGCCACGTCCGGGTCTCGGCGATCTGCTCCGGCATGCTGATCGACGACAAGCACCGCGTGCTGGATGCCGACGGCGGGCCCATCAAGGGGCTGTGGGCCATCGGCAATTGCAGCGGCGGCTTCTATGGCGGTGTTGACTACCCGCTGACGGTCTACGGCATGTCGCTGGGCCGCTGCTACACGAACGGCTACGTCGTTGGAAAGCAGGTGGCGACGCTGTAGCAAGCGGATTTTGGCTGGCGCGGGCGTCAGGTCGTCCGCGCCGGCCAGAATTTTCCTCCATTTCGATACGCTCGCCCTTCTGCAGGATCGAGCCCAGAAATCCCGTCTCACGTCGGCAGCATGGTTCTTGGAGGTTCGAGGCCAAGGCCTGCGGCGATCGAGCGCGCGGGTTTTTCTGTGCGGGGACGGTCTTCGGGCGCAGCATGGATCTCAGAGACGAACGATGTTCTCAAAGAATAGGATACTGGCGCTCCTCGGCGCGGTTCTGTTGGTATCGCTGCCCGTGCAGGCAAAGGTCCGCCCCCCGGTGGGGCCGTATGTGAACGGCCAGATGCAACCCATTGCCGGGGCTCACAAGGAGGAGACGAAGAAGGGCTTTTCCAGCAAGCCGGCAAAGGCCAAGTGCACCGACTGCCATGAGAATGACAAGCCGGAAGAGGCGCCGCCCTACGGCATCTGCCTGACCTGTCACAAATCTTATGAGGCTTTGGCGGAGAAGAGCTCGAAGCTCGATCCCAACCCGCACGACAATCACTACATCCTCGATTCCGAGCCCGATTGCGACGAGTGCCACATGGGGCACAAGGTCCGCGAGCCCATCTGCGTCGATTGCCACGAGGGAATGGTCTTCGAGAAGAAATGAAGCGTCGGCGGCCGCTAGGAGGAGCCGCCCGGCAGCACCGTCGCGGCTTGATCCGCCGCAATAGAGGGCGGGCGGCGCCGAGCAAGCATCGTGCCCTTGCTTGGATCACATTGTTCGCCGCTGCGCTCGCCCGTTGCGGGTCCGAGCCCTTTGGCCGATGTATCCCGCCGACCGATCCCACCTGCCGGCACCCCGCCGATATGGCGGTGGCCGGCAGAGCGGTCGGTCGTTAGCGCATCGCCTGTCCGTTTTCGTCGAAGCGGTGCAGCTTTCCTTCGTCGGGGGTCATGTAGACCGTATCGCCGTGACGGATGCCGCTGTCGCCGGGCGCCCGCACCGTCACCTGTTGCTCCGGGCCGACATGGACGTGGATGAAGGTGTCGGAGCCGAGATGTTCGGCGACGCCGGCGGTACCCTTGATGAGGCCGCTGTCGGTGGAAATGCGGATGTGTTCGGGCCGCACGCCAACGGTGGCCGCTCCATGTTCCTTGGCGTAGGCCGGGCCGAGGAAGTTCATCTTGGGCGAGCCGATGAAGCCGGCGACGAAGAGATTGGCCGGGCGATTGTAGAGTTCGAGCGGCGAGCCGACCTGTTCGATGTGTCCGCGATTGAGAACCACGATCTTGTCGGCCATGGTCATCGCCTCGACCTGGTCGTGGGTGACGTAGATCATCGTGGTCTTGAGCTGCGCATGCAGCTCCGACAGCTCCAGGCGCATGTTGACGCGCAGCGCCGCATCCAGGTTGGACAGCGGCTCGTCGAACAGGAAGCCCTCGGGCTCGCGCACGATCGCCCGGCCGATGGCCACGCGCTGGCGCTGGCCGCCGGAAAGTTCGCGCGGCTTGCGGTGGAGGTAGTCGGTAAGGTTCAAGGTCGCCGCTGCGGCCTTCACCTTGCGGTCGATGGCCTCCTTGGACTGGCCCGCCATCTTCAGCGGAAAGCCGATGTTGCTGGCCACGCTCATATGCGGATAGAGCGCGTAGGACTGGAACACCATGGCGAGGCCGCGCTTGGCCGGCGCGGTGTCCGTGACGTCCGTGCCGTCGATGCGGATCACCCCGCCACTCACGTCCTCCAGCCCCGCGATCAGGCGCAACAGCGTGGACTTGCCACAGCCGGACGGACCGACGAATACGACGAATTCGCCATCCTCGATGCTCAGGTCAATGCCCGGAATGACCGTGGCTTCGCCGAAGCGCTTGATGACGTTTTCAAGGGTAATGGCGCTCATCCGAGGTCCCCTTTGACGCGTGTTTTCATTATTTGACCGCTCCGAAGGTAAGGCCGCGGACCAGCTGCTTCTGGCTGAACCAGCCGAGGATCAGGATCGGTGCGATGGCCATGGTGGAAGCCGCGGATAGCTTGGCGTAGAACAGGCCCTCCGGGCTCGAATAGCTGGCGATGAAGGCGGTGAGCGGCGCGGCGTTGGCGGCGGTGAGATTGAGCGTCCAGAACGCCTCGTTCCACGCCAGGATGACGTTGAGAAGCAGCGTGGAGGCGATGCCTGGCACGGCCATGGGCGTCAGGATGTAGAGGATCTCGTTGCGCAGCGAGGCCCCGTCCATCCGGGCCGCTTCCAGGATGTCGGCCGGAATCTCGCGGAAATAGGTGTAGAGCATCCACACGATGATCGGCAGGTTCATCAGGGTGAGCACGATGACCAGGCCAAGCTGGGTATCGAGCAGGCCGGTGTCGCGGAACAGCAGGTAGATCGGGATCAGCACGCCGACCGGCGGCAGCATCTTGGTCGACAGCATCCACATCAGGATGTCCCGGGTCCGCTTGGCCGGCACGAAGGCCATCGACCAGGCGGCCGGCACGGCGATGATCAGGCCGATGATCGTCGAGCCGAGCGAGATGATCACCGAATTCCAGAAGTGCCGGAAGTAGTTCGAGCGCTCCTGCACGGTCACGTAGTTGTCCAGCGTCCAGTCGAAGAACAGGAAGGAGGGCGGCGAGGCGACGGCCTCGCCCTCGGTCTTGAAGCTCGTCAGGATCGTCCAGAGGATCGGAAAGAAGATCAACAGCCCGATGATCCAGGCGATGATCGTGATCGCAGCTTTGCGGCGGGTCGAGACGGCGTGAGCCATGTCAGATCGAGCCTCCCGTGAACCGGGCCGGGCCCGGGGTGTCGCAAATGTGCGCCGCCGGCAGGGCGGCACCATGAAATCGAGCGTCAGGCATCGAGGTTCTTTCCGATCATCCGCATCAGGAAGATCGCGACGATATTGGCGAGGATGATGGCGACCACGCCGCCGGCCGAGCCGCCGCCCACGTCGAATTGCAACAGCGACTGCACATAGACGAGATAGGTCAGGTTGGTCGTGGCGTTGCCGGGGCCGCCGTTGGTCGTCACCAGAATCTCGGCGAACACCGACAGCAGGAAGATCGTCTGGATCAGGATCACCACGGTGATGGCGCGCGCCAGATGCGGCAGGATGATGTAGAAGAAGCGCGAGCCGAAACCGGCGCCGTCCATCTCCGAGGCCTCGAGCTGCTCACTGTCCAGCGATTGAAGCGCGGTCAGAAGGATCAGCGTGGCGAAGGGCAGCCACTGCCATGAGACGATCAGGATGATCGACATCATCGGCGCCTGTCCGAGAAAGTCGAAGGGCTGGAGCCCCACGACTTTCGCCAGATAGGCGAACAACCCGTTCACCGGGTTCATGAACATGTTTTTCCAGACCAGCGCGCCGACCGTCGGCATGACGAAGAAGGGCGCGATCACCAGCACGCGCACGATCCCCTGGCCCCAGAAGGGCTGGTCGAGCAGCAGCGCCAGCAACACGCCGCCCACGATGGTGATGATCAAGACGCCGCCGACCAGGACCAGCGTGTTCCAGATTGCCGTGAAGAATGCCGGATCGGTCAGAAAGAATTGATAGTTGAGAAATCCCGTCCACTCCTGCATGCCCGGCATCAGCAGGTTGTACCGGAGGAACGAGAAATAGAGCGTCATGCCGAGCGGCACGATCATCCAGACCAAAAGCAAGATCACCGCCGGCGAGAGCATAAGTCTGGCCGCAGTGCGCGAATGCTGTGTCGCCATCGCACGAGTCCTTTGAGCGGATTATGAGACGGCTTGCTTCGACCGGCAAGAGCAGAACTGTTTCTCTTCAGACGAAGAGGGTTCAGATCCCCGATCTTTGCTTGGATGCGAAACCCGGTTGGATGAAGACGTCCGAAGGATTTGCTGCGGAAGCGCGCGCCGTCGTCCGGCGCGCGCCCGCTTCAAGCTGCTCGCAAGTCGCCGATCGCCGCTTACTTCGGGTAGCCGGCCTTGGCCATTTCACGCTCGGTGAGCTGCTGCGCACTCTGCAGAGCCTGATCCGCCGAGACCTGTCCGGCCAACGCCGCCGAGAATTGCTGGCCGACCGCCGTGCCGATGCCCTGGAACTCGGGGATCGCTACCCACTGCGAGCCGATATAGGGCACCTCCTGTGAGGTCGGATGGGCCAGATCGACGCCGTTGATGGCGTTGATCGTCATCTCGGCGAACGGCGCGGCCTTCTTGTAGTCCTCGTTCTCATAGAGCGAGGTGCGGGTTCCCGGAGGTGCGGCGCGCCAGCCTTCCTTCTCGGCCACGAGCGCGGTGTAGTCCTTGGACGTCGCCCAGGCGACGAACTTCTTCGCCGCGTCGACCTTCTGCGAGCCGGCCGGGATCGCGAGGTTCCACGACCACAGCCATTCGCCACGGCCTTCGTTGCCCGCCTTGTTCGGGAACTGGGCGTATCCGACGTTGTCGGCCACGGTCGATTCGTTGGGATCGGTCACGAAGGACGCGGCGACGGTGGCGTCGATCCACATGCCGCATTTGCCCTGCTGGAACAGCGCCAGATTCTCGTTGAAGCCGTTCGAGGAGGCTCCCGGAGGACCGTAGTTCTCCATCATATCGAGATAGTCGGCGAGCGTCTCTTTCCATTCCGGGCTGTCGAACTGCGGCTTCCAGTCCATGTCGAACCAGCGCGCGTTCATCGAATGGGCCATGGCCGTCAGGAAGGCCATGTTCTCGCCCCAGCCGGCCTTGCCGCGCAGGCAGATGCCGTACACCTCGGCATCCTTGTCGGTCATCGCGGCGGCGGCTTCCTTGATCTGGGCCCAGTTCGGCTTGTCCGGAATGGTGACGCCGGCCTTCTCGGCCAGATCCGTGCGGTACATCACCATGCCCGATTCGCCGTAGAACGGCGCGGCATACAGCTTGCCGTCGACCGACAGGCCGTTGGCGATGGCCGGCAGCAAATCGTCGGCGTCATAGCCGTCCGGCATGCCTTCCAGCGGCTCCAGCCAGCCCTGCTTGGCCCAGATCGGCACCTCATAGTTGCCGATGGTCATGACGTCGTACTGACCGCCCTTGGTGGCGATGTCCGTCGTCACGCGCTGGCGCAGGACGTTCTCCTCCAGCGTCACCCATTCGAGCTTGATGTCCGGATTGGCCGACGTGAACCCGTCCGTCAGGCCTTGCATGCGGATCATGTCGCCATTGTTGACGGTCGCGATCGTCAGCGTTGTCTGCGCCGAAGCCGCTGATGCGGCCAAGCCTCCCAACGCCAGAATCGACACCGCTCCCAACAGAGTGCTTCTGCTCATCACTAGTCCTCCCTAATGAGCAATTACCCACGGTCGGAGCAAATATTCATCCGCCGTGGCATGATGTCAACGGGGCATTTGTGCCACCAACGGCAATCTGCAAGCGTCAGATCGCCACGCGGTTGAGAAAAAATCGGCAATTCGCGTCGATCTTGCCGAAACCCTTTCTCAATCTCCGGTTTCATCGGCCAGCAGTGCGGCGGCGGTGGCCTCGTCGGTGATCAGTCCGTTGACGAGCCGCCCTCGGATCGCCGCGCGAATTCCGGCGCGCTTGGCCTGGCCCATGGCCACGGCGATCACCTCGCAGCGCTCGGTGGAGGGAATCGGCGCACTGGCCACGCGCTCATTGTGGGGGCAGTCGAGCACTTCTCCGTCGCGGTTGTAGGCCCAGCCGACGATCTCGCCGACGGCGCCGGCCTCGTCGAGCTCGACCGTCTCCTCGCGGGTGATGAAGCCGTCGGCCAGAAGCGGCGCGCGCGGGCCCAGTTCGCCGACGCCGACGAAGGCGACGTCGGCTTCGCCGGCCAGCGCCAGCGTGTTCTGCACCACCTTCTGCTCGTGCAGGAGCGCGCGCTCGGAAAAGCACGAGACGACGACGGGCAGCGGCATCGGATAGTGGCGCGCCTGCTGCAGCGTGTTGGCCATGATGTAGACGACGTTGTAGACCGAGGCCGAGCCGTCGGACGAGATGTTGCCGGTCAGAGACACGATGCGGTGCTGCGGACACGACATCTTCGGCAGGTTTTCCACCGCCGCCTTCAGGGTGCGCCCGGTGCCGACGGCCAGGGTGATCGGGTCGGGCTGGGCGAGGCGGCGCTCCATCTCGCCGGCACAGGCCTCGGCCACGCCGAGCACGGTGGAGGACGAGCCCGGATCGGTGGGGACGATCTCGACGGTCGTCAGGCCGTAGCGGCGGCGCAGCGCGTCGGCGAGATCGAGGCAGGCGGCGAGCGGATGGTCGAGACGCACGCGGATCAGCCCGGCGCTGACCGACAGCGAGACCAGACGCTGGGCCGACTGCCGCGAAATGCCGAGCTTGGCCGCGATCTGATCCTGCGTGTTGCCGGCGACGTAATAGAGCCATCCGGCCCGTGCCGCATCGTCGAGACGAGCGGTCTCGCCTCTTGTCTTGGTCATGGCACGCTCCTCCTGTGCGTGGTCAGTCTTATAGCAATGGAGGACGATGGAAAGAACGCCGGACCGATCGCCGCGCCTCGGTGCGGTGCCCGTCGGAGCCGGCCGGGCGTCATCGCGGCCGCCGCAAAACCCCAGATCGATCCGTCCAGGCGACGCCCAAACCGACTTGAAACCGGTCCGGGGAAGGGCGGGGCACCCGGTCGGGTCACGCCGAGGCGGCGTGCTTCGATCGTTCGCCGAGTGGTGCTGGAGCATGATGCCGAAAAGGTGCAGACTTTTCGGGCCCACATCATGCGGGACAACAAGAGGCTGGAGCGACATGGCGATTCAATCTGAACGCATGTGGCTCTAGAGTGGCGGGATGCAGATGAATACGCCAGCGATGTCCGAGCCGTATTCCTTCCAGGCCGAGCGCATCATCCAGAAGCTCGCCGGAGTGCGCATGCCGGCGCGCAAGACCGACGATCCCGATCTCGCGCCGCTGATGCCGGGCTACGGGTTCGCGGCGCATCTGACAGCCGGCATCACGCCGATCGAGCGCGACAGTCCGCTGGATTTCATCATCGACCGGCCGAAGGGCATGTCCGGCTGGATCATCAATCTGACGGTCAAGGGGGCGGGGCGGATCGGCGGCCGCGAGGGCTTTGCCACCGAGCCGGGCGACCTGCTCCTGTTCGCGCCGGGCGTCGTCCATCATTACGGCCGCCATCCCGACGCCGAATGCTGGTGGCATCGCTGGGTCTACTTCCAGCCGCGGGCGTTCTGGACGAGCTGGCTCGCCTGGCAGACGCGGACCGACGGCGTCTTCGTGCTCCGGCGCCAGGACGACGACCTCTACCGCGAGCAGGACCGGCTGTTTTCCGAGATCGCCCGCTGGCCGTCGACCACCGACCAACTGTCGATGGAACTGGCGATGAACCTTCTCGAGCGGCTGATCCTGCTCTGTGCCAAGCAGAACCAGACGCCGGGCCTGACCGAGCATTTCGACGAGCGGCTCTTAACGGCCTGCCGCTTCATGACCGAGAACCTGCACCGGCCGATGTCGGTGGAGGCGGTGGCGCGCCAGGTCTGCCTGTCGCCGTCGCGCCTCGCGCATCTCTTCTCCCACAAGCTCGGCTGCTCCGTCATGCGCTGGTGGGAGGAGCAGCGCGTCCAGAAGGCCAGCCAGCTCCTGCAGATCACCAACATGTCGGTGAAACAGATCTCGGCCCAGGTCGGCTACGAAGACCCCCTCTACTTCGCCCGCGTCTTCCGCAAACACAAACGCCTCAGCCCCAAGGCTTTTCGCGAGCGGTGCGGGGGAGGGTGAGGGGAAACTGGGCCGGGTGCGGCGGCGGCGGCGTGGTTGCGCCGTTGCAGGACGTTGAAATGGTTTAGGCGTCTCCTCCGAAGCGGACGTTCCCCGTCGCCTGGGCAATGTCGTAGAAGGGTGGTTGACCGTCTGCTTCTGGCTACCATTCGATCGAAGCAGACGTTGGAGCGGGACGACCATGCGAAGATAAGCCTTGACCCACGTCAGCGATGAAGCGGATCCACGCATTCCATACAGGCTGCCGAAGGAAGACCTTTCGCGGCCTTTACGAGCCAATTCAAATCGTTGAGCAGACAACCGAGCGGACATTACAAGGCGACCCGTGCGGCCAGCAAAGCGGCAGCGGTTCACGATTGCAGAATCTTTTCGTTCGCCGGATGGGAAGCTGCAATGGTTGTACGGCATGGGTTTGGTATCGGCTCTCGACGAAGGCGGTCGTCCGCGAGCCGTCAGCAATGGGTAGGGAAAAGATGGCTTCGGAGAGGGACATGGAAGCTTTCGTGCGGGGGCTGCCGAAGACCGACCTTCATGTGCATCTGGAAGGCAGTATCGAGCCCGAATTGATGCTGGAACTGGCGAGACGGAACGGGGTGCACCTCCGTTGGGACACGCCCGAGGCCTTGCGCGCGGCCTATGAGTTCCGTGATCTGCAATCCTTTCTCGATCTCTATTTCGAGGGCTGCAAGGTTCTCGTCACGCAAGACGACTTCCACGACGTGACCGCCGCCTACCTCTCTCGTGCCCACCGCGACGGGGTGGTCCGGGCGGAGATGTTCATCGGTCCGCAGAGCTTCACCGAGCGCGGTGTGCCGATCGAGGCGCTGATGAGCGGGGTTCTTGGTGCAATGGACAAGGCGCGTGCGAGCTATGGCATCAGCAGCGCCTTGTCGATCAGCGTTCACCGCCACCGTACCGAAGCCGATGCGATGACGGTTCTCGAGCAGATCATGCCGTGGCGGGATCAAGTCATCGGTATCGGCATGGGAAGCGCCGAGGTCGGCAACCCGCCCTCTCGTTTTGTGAACTTCTTTGCCCGCGCTCGCCAGTTGGGGTTCCGCAGCAGCGTTCATGCCGGCGAAGAGGGGCCGGCCGCATACGTGCGCGAGGCGTTGGATCTGTTGGACGTCGACCGCATCGACCATGGCATCGCCAGCATAACGGATCCCGTGCTCGTTCGCCAACTCGCCGATCGCCGTGTGCCGCTGACCGTATGTCCGCTCTCCAACGTGCGTCTGCGGGTGGTCGAGGACATGACGCATCATCCCCTCAAATCGATGATGGAGGCGGGACTTCTCGTCACCGTCAACTCGGACGACCCCCCATACTTCGGGGGCTACGTGACGGAGAACCTTCTGGCCTGCGCCGAGGCATTGAGCCTGCCGACGTCGGATATCGTGCAGCTTGTTCGCAACGGCTTCGAGGCGGCTTTCCTCATTGACGACGAACGCGCACGTTTCCTCGCCGAGCTGGACCGCTACGTGGCCGCAGCCGCCTAGCGTGGCTTCTCAAGGGGCGACCCTGTGTCCGCTTCCGGCTGCTATCGACAAACGAACGAACGACAATCTTGGGTCGTGAGCGGGCATACGAGGCTGTACTGGAAACGGCAGCTATCCAGTGCGCCTACTCCAGACCGGACAGGCAGCAACCGTGAAGAGTTTCGGGCGCCGGCAGGCGTACGAAAGTCCCCGAGGAAGGAACCCGCGGGCCACAGTCGATGGCTATGGGGATTTCGATCTGCGGTCGATGTCGGCGATGGCGCGGCCGTCGCTGGAA
>NZ_JAZHFT010000045.1:0-34607 GCF_036541425.1 Consotaella aegiceratis | reverse complement strand
CTACAACTTCCGACGGCTCCTCGCCTGGCTCTGGCTTTTTATCGCCTTCATCAAAGCCGCTCTCCTGGCGCCCATCACCCCGACCGAGTCTGCCCAGGCGGCTTGATCAGCCTTCTTCACGGACGACTCGCTGGCTTGCCGGACGAAGCGGCTATCGGTCCACCCATGTCAGGCAACTGCCGAGCCATGACAACAGCGATCCGCTGTCAAGCATGCTCGGTCTCTGCTTCATCCATAGCTCTGTTGGCTTCTGCAATCACGGCCTCGACCGCGCTCGGTGAAAACGTCATCCGCAGCCGGCGATCCAGCGTCGTGAATATCCCGAAGAACGACCCGCGGCAGTGCTCCAGGATGCGCTCGGCATCGGTGTCTGAAAGTCCCGACTGTTCACGAACGAAACGGACAAAGACTGGCCGCGCGATAGGGTTGTCGAGGATGAAGACTGGTTGCGTGTCTCGTGCGAGACGACGGTAGCGCTTGTTTGGGGCCATCGTCTCGACCGGCGCCGAAAGCCTGATGTCGCGCGAGGAGGCGCCAACGCAAATGTGCACCGTATCGTCGTCGAGAACCCAAGCCCCACGCGTCGGATCGTAAACCTCGAAATCGCGGGAATTCAGGCGAAGCGTCACGCGCTTGGTCTCGCCCGGCTCCAATGCCACTTTGGCAAAGGCCCTCAAGTCGCGGGGCGCGCGATGGAGCCGGGGCGCCCCGTGCTCGATGTAGATTTGGTAGATCTCCTTGCCGGCCCGGCCGCCCACGTTGGTCAACGAGAACGAGATGTCGAGGCCCTCGCCGGGGGCAATACGCGAGTGGGAGAGCGTCAAGTCGGCATAGGCAAAGGAGGTGTAGCTGAGACCGAAGCCGAAGGGAAAGAGCGGCTCGATCCCACGCTTGTCGTAGTAACGATACCCGACATAAATGCCTTCGCTGTAGACGTGCCGGCCGTTTTCGCCCGGATAATCCGGATAGCCGGGGATGTCTTCGATACGCGCGGGGAAGGTTGTGGTCAGCTTGCCGGACGGGACGGTTCGCCCGCATAGGATATCAGCGACCGCAGCGCCCATTCCCTGGCCCGCGAAGAAGGTCTCGAGCACTGCCCCAACCTCGTCGAGCCAGGGCATGACTATGGCATCGGGATTGGCAAGCACGACGACGACGCGCCGATTGAGTGCGGAGATTCGACCGATGAGTGCGTCTTGCCCGGGGGCTAGGTTGAGATGGCTACGGTCGGACCCTTCGCCGTCATAGCCCACTTCGGTATTGGCGAAGACGATGACGCCGTCCGCACGCGCGCATATCGTCGCCTCCTCGCTCGACAACAGCTCTGGATCGGACGCCGCGGCCACGTAATCGACCGTCACGCCCGATCCCGCCACCTTGCGGATCTCTTCCAGCGGACCGTCGACCGCCGTCGGTGTGGTCGTCGCGCATCCCGAGCCCTGAATGACCGGTTCGATTGCGGCTCGACCGACCACGGCGATCCGCCGCATCTTGCCCATGTCCAACGGCAGGATGCCGTCGTTCTTCAGAAGAACGATCGACTCCGCCGCCATTCTGCGCGCCGTCGTGTGATGGCTTTCTGCATCCCATTCGGCTGCGCACTGCTCATGTTCCTTGGCCCGGAAAACCATCGCGAGAACCCGCTCGCAGACGCGCTTCACCGTCTCGGCCGGCACCGCACCTTCGCGAATCGCGGCGAGCAGATCGCGCTTGCGCGTGCTGCTTTCCGGCATATCGAGGTCATTGCCGGCCAGAAGCGAAGCGGGCCGATCCTTGATGCCGTGCCAATCCGAAACGACCAGCCCGTCATAGCCCCATTCGTCACGCAGCACACGCTGGAGCAGCCACCGGTTTTCAGCGGCTTGCACCCCGTTGAGCCTGTTGTATGAACTCATGACGGTCCACGGCCTGCCCTTCTCGATGGCGCGCCGGAAGCCGGCGAGGTAGATCTCGCGCAGGGCGCGCTCCTCGACCACCGAATCCATGGTGGTGCGCTCGACCTCGGAATTGTTGCAGGCGAAGTGCTTCAGTGAGGCTCCGACACCATGGTCCTGGAGGCCAGTGATGACGGAGCCGGCGAGCTCGCCGGAAACGACTGGATCCTCCGAGTAGTATTCATAAGAGCGACCGCCCAGCGGCGTGCGACGAATGTTGATGCCGGGGCCGAGCAGAAGATGCACGTTCATCGCCCGACATTCCCGCGCCAGAGCGGTTCCCAATTCGTAGGCCAAGTCGACGTCCCAGGAACAGGCAAACGCCGAGCCGTTGGGAAAGCACGTCGCCGGCTTCATTGTCCCCCAGGCTGTCTGGACACCGTCGGCACGCTGATTGACGACCGACAAAAAGGCGTCCAGATCCTGCCCGCCTGCCGCATCGTTGTCGATCTGGCCGATCGAGTAGCGCACCCCGTAGGTGCCGTCGGTCATGACGATCGAAGGTATGCCGAGCCTCTCGATCGCGCGGGTCTTCCACATGTTGAAGCCGCTGACGAGGTCGACTTTTTCCTCGTTCGAAAGGCCGGCAACGATCGCTTTGATTTCTGCGGAACGATCAGACATCGTCATGCTTTCATGTCGAAATGGGGGACCGTCGATGGTGCTGGCAAGGTGTTGAGAGCGCGGCCTTTCTGGGTGGGCACGATCACCGGCCCGTTAAAGCCTGAGGTTCGTCCGGGCATCGAACAGGGAGAGTTTGCCAAGGTCGAAGCAAAGTCCCTGTTGTCCCGCCATCTCCCTCGCGCGTTGAGGAAGAAGACGGGCTGAAAGTCGGCGCGGTCCGGCATCGAACCAACCGAGCGTGTCGGCTCCCATAGGCTCCAGGAATTGTGGAGTCGCAGCTATCGGCGCACTCAAGCCCGGCGCCGGATCGATATGCACATCTTCAGGTCGGATGCCGAGAACGACCTTCCGGCCATGCTCCAGCGGCGTCGCGAAGGCGTATCGATCCAGCGGCAGGCGCGAGCCGCCGATATCGACTTCCGCGCCTCCATCGACAAGTGCGATCTCGCCTTGAAGGAAGTTCATCGCCGGCGATCCGACGAAGCTCGCCACGAAAAGGCTCGCCGGCCGGTCGTAAATGCTGCCTGGATCGCCGTACTGCTCGACCGATCCGTTGTTGATCACGGCGATGCGGGTCGCCAGCGTCATCGCCTCGACCTGATCGTGCGTCACATAGAGGATCGTACAGCCGAGATCCTGATGCAGCTTCTTCAATTCGAGGCGGGTTTCGGTGCGCAGCTTGGCGTCGAGGTTGGAGAGCGGTTCGTCGAACAGATAGACCTCGGCCTTGCGCACGAGCGCCCGGCCGATCGCCACACGCTGTCTCTGGCCGCCGGACAGTTCGCTCGGCCGCCGGTCGAGAAGATGCTCGAGTTGGAGAAGCGCGGCGGCCCAGGCCACGCGGCGCTTGATCTCCGCTTTGCCGAATCCAGCGACGCGCAGTCCGAACGACATGTTCTTGCGCACGGTCATCGTCGGGTAGAGCGCGTAGGATTGGAACACCATCGCGATGCCCCGCCGGCTCGGATCGAGGCGCGCGACATCCGTCCCCTTGATGCGGATCTCGCCGGACGTGATCTCGTCCAGGCCGGCTATAGCACTGAGAAGGGTGGATTTTCCGCAGCCAGAGGGTCCCAGCAGAACGACGAATTCTCCCGGTTCGACCTCCAGATCGATTGTCTTGAGAACGTGCTCCCGTCCGTAATGCTTGTTCAGGCCCTGGATGACGATACCGGACATGCTTCAGCCTTTCACCGCGCCGGCGGCGATGCCCCGAACGAAATAGCGGCCGGAGAGGAAATAGACGGCGAGCGTCGGAAGGGCGGTCAAAATCGTAGCGGCCATGTTTACATTGTATTCCACGTTGCCGTGCGCATTCACGACGATGTTGTTGAGTTGGACGGTCATCGGAAGATTTTGCGCCCCCGCAAAAATCAGTCCCAGAAGATAGTCGTTCCAGATGCCGGTGACTTGCAGGATGAGAGCCACGATCAGCATGTTGACGGACATCGGCAGCAGGATCTCGAAGAAGATGCGGAAGAATCCCGCCCCCTCAACGCGGGCCGCCTTGATCAGCTCCGAGGGGACGCCGACATAGAAGTTGCGGAAGAGCATGACCATCAGCGGCAGACCGAAGATGACGTGCAGCACGATGATTCCCGGCAGGGTGCCGTACAGGCCGACGAAGCTGGTCAGCTTCACCAGGGGATAGAGCACGACCTGATAGGGGATGAAGGCGCCGAGCATGAGCGCGATGAGAAGCGCATTGACGCCGCGAAACCGCCAGATGGCCATGGCGTATCCCGTAATGGCGCCGCAGAAGATCGAAATCGCGACGCTTGGCACCAGAATTCGTACGGAATTCCAGAACCCGACCGATAGACCTTCGCAACTCAGGCCGGTGCAGGCGCTGCTCCATGCCTTGACCCAGGCGCTGAGATCGAGGCTCTGCGGCAGCGTGAAGATGGTACCTTCGCGAATTTCCGCTGCCGTCTTCAACGATGTCAACACCATGATGATCAGGGGAATCGAGAAGAAGGCCGCCGCCGCGATCAGAATGACATAAATGGAGAACCGAGAACGCCATTTGGGCCAAGCCGATGAAGACACTTTGCCGGGTGGAGAAGGCGCTAGATCCGCCATGTCAGCGCTCCCGCCCCGTCTCGATGTAGAGATAAGGCGCCAGGACCGTGATGACGGTCACCAGCATCACCATGGCGGCGGCCGAGGCCTGGCCGATATTGCCGCGCTGGAAGGCCATGTCGACGACGAACTTGCCCGGCACGTCGCTGCCGTTGCCCGGCCCGCCCTGCGTCATCGCCACCACGATGTCATAGCTGCGCACGACATAGATCATGAGAAGCACGACGCATGTCACCATCAACGGTCTCAACAGCGGCAAAATGATGCTGACATATGTCCGCCATACCGGGATCCCCTCGATCCGGGCGGCGCGGCGAAGATCGGTATCGACCCCCCTCAGCCCCGCCAACATAATGGCCATGACCAGCCCCGACGAATGCCAGACGGCGGCTATGACGACGGTGTAGATGGCCATGTCGCGCTGGGTGATCCAATCGAACCGGAAGGTCGTCCAGCCGAGCGTTTGCACCAGATGCTGAATGCCCATCGACGGGTTCAAGAGCCACTGCCAGATCAGGCCGGTCACGATGAAGGACATCGACAACGGATAGAGCAGAATGGTGCGGAAGACGCTTTCCAGGCGCACTTTCTGATCGATCACGATCGCCAGGAACGTACCGATCGCAAGCGAGAAGCCGACGTACAGAACGCCGAAGATCAGCATGTTGGAGAAGGCCGTGTGCCAGCGGGACGTGGCGAACAGGCGCGTGTACTGCACCAGGCCCGCGAACGTATAGTTGGGAAACATGGTGGAGTTGGTGAACGAGATATACGCACTCCACAAGATCGGCAGGTAGAAGCAACAGATCATCGCCGCGACGGTCGGCGCGACGATGATCTTGGCGATGGTTCGTGATTGGCTTGCCTGCAAGATCCCCACCTTTGGACGGGACCGAAGGTTTCCTGAGGAGGTCCTCCAGACCGGACGATACGAGTCTTATTACTCTTCAGCCGTCACGATTTCGGCAAATTGCTCGGTGGCATCGCCGGGGCTCATGTCGGACGAACTCCAGAAATTGGAAATGAGATCGGCGACCTGTCCTTCCTGATCGGCGGACATGACGAACTCGTAGTTCGGCACCGGCGCGTCCGGGTCGCTCATGATTTTCTGACCCATTTGCAGGCACATGTCGGCATCCGACAGATCTGCGTCGAGGCGGGCCGGCAGCGAACCCTTGACCTTGCTGAAGTCCGCCTGAAGCGTCTTGTCAGCCAGGACCTGCTCCAGAAGCTTCTGGCCCGCCACCGCATCAGGATCGGAGACCTTCGGGAAATCGAACAGGTCGACGACCATCATGTAGGAATCGGCGGTGCCCGGAGCCATAGCGCAACCAAACTCCTTGCCGGGCGTCAGACCGGCATTCAGGAATTCACCCTTGGCCCAGTCACCCATGATCTGAATGGCGGCTTTATCCGTGATGACGAGGTTGGTGGCGTCGTTCCAGTTCCGGCCCGGGCTGCCTTCGTCGACATAGCCGCTGAGCTTGCGAAGAGTCTCGAAGGTCTTGACCATGTCCGGCCCGCTCGCCGCATCGCGATCATGCTGGACCATCACCTGTTTGTAGAAGTCGCGCCCTTGGGCCAGCATGACACCGTAGAACAAGGAGGCCTCCTGCCAGGGCTGGCCGCCCATGGCAAGCGGGATGTAGCCCTTCGCTTTGAGATCTTCGGCGACTGAGAAGAAGTCATCCCACGTCTGCGGCGGTTCGGCACCGATGTCGTCGAATGCCTTCTTCGAGTACCACATCCAGTTGTTGCCGCCGATGTCGACCGGGATGGCATAGATCTGGCCGTCCACCGTCATCTTTTGAACGAGGAACTGCGGTGTATGGGCAATGATCTCCTTCGCCACGTCTGGTGCCAGCGGGCTAAGGATGCCCTGCTCCGCGAAGAGTTTCATGTTGCCGATATTGTCGAGAAGCGCCGCAGGCGGATTGCCGCCAGCCACACGATTGAGGACGGCGGCACGGGCGTTGTCGATGCCGCCCACGGCATTGTCGACCCAGGTCCCCCCACGTTCCTTGAATGCGTCGGCAAACACCTTCAGCGCGCTGCTTTCGCTGCCGCTGGTCCAGTAGTGCACCACATCCACCTGCTGGGCGAAGGCGGATCCGGCCGGCAGCGTCACAGCCGCAGCGGCGGCGATGAGCGACATTTTGTTCATTGCTTCACCCTTGCTTTCTTTTTCGGAGGTCGGACGATGGCATTGGGGTCGGACGCGCCGCCACATCTCGATCAGAGTTGCGGCCGCGAAGATATGACATGTCGGCTACGAACTCGGCATCGCTTTATGCGCGGCGCCAGCACGCTCGAAAAATGCGGGTAGCCGTCTTTCACATTCGAAGAAAAGCACGGCCTTAGCGTCGCAAAAACAAACTTTTTTGTTGCCGATGCTTTGGAAAAGCCTAACCAGCCATCTCCTACGCGGCGATAGGGCGGCAGAGTGAGGCCATCGGTCTTGCCGAACCGGAAGGACGGAAAATTCGATTTCGCAGCCCCACCACGACGTCCTAAGAGTGCCGAACGTGCAAACCGATGGATTTTTCGAATGGAAAAGCGGGGTGATTCCGACGAGGACGGACGGCGCTGGCAGCTGGCATACCCGCAAGGGTATTGGCTTTCCGATGAAACCGCCCGGCTCGGTCTGTCTGCGGTGCGGCCGCGATGACGCCTCCGGCCGCGGCGCGGTGCTCGGACGGCGGCCCATAGCCACAAAGCTCGGTCCGGCTTGCCGTCTCCGCTCCAACCGCAGCGCATTGCACAAGCGCACACTGGCTCGCCGGCCCAAAGGTGGCGCCACGATCACCTCCCGGCAAAGAAAGGATCTGCTGATGACTTGGAGCGCCTCGGACGAGGATCTGACAGCCATCGTGGCCGCCATGACGAAGGACGAGAAGATCGGACTCCTGAGCGGTCACGGTCTTTGGCGCACGGACGGCATCGAGAGGCTTGGCGTGCCACCGATTCTGATGACCGACGGGACGTATGGCGTCCGGTATTCGGTCGAGCAGATCGATGGCGTCGAAGCCGGTCGAAGCCAACTGGAACTGTTCCTCGGCGTTGTTAACCAGGGCGAACCGAGCGGTGTCGAGGCAGCGTTCGGGTCGACCCGACCCGCCACCTGCTTTCCCAACGGGTCCTCCTTGGCCTGCGCGTGGGACGTGGCGCTGGCCTATGAACTCGGCGAAGCTTTGGCGGCCGAATGCCAAGCCTTCGGCGTCAATCTGCTCTTGGGTCCGGGCATCAATATCCGCCGCACGCCGCTCGCCGGACGAAGCTACGAATACTATTCCGAAGATCCGATGCTGACGGGAGACATCGCAGCGGCGGTCATAGCCGGTCTTCAGGACAACGGTGTCGGCGCCGCGCTGAAGCATTTTGCCTGCAACAACTCGGAGGTACAGCGCACGACCATGGATTCGGTCGTGGATGAACGCGCCTTGCGCGAGATCTACCTTGCCGGCTTCAAGAGGGCGATTGACAAGAGCGCTCCATGGACCGTGATGAGCTCGTACAACAGGCTGAACGGCGTTCAGACGGCGCAGAGCGCCTGGCTGCTGACCGAGGTCCTGCGCAACGAGTGGGGCTATGACGGCGTCGTGGTTTCGGACTGGCACGGCATCAAGGATCGTCCAGCCGCGCTCCTCGCCGGCAACGATCTGGATATGCCGGAGAGCGGTGCCCGCAAGGTGGATCTGAGCGACGCCATCGCCGACGGCTCCGTAACGGATGCGCATCTCGATTGCTCCTGCCTGCGTGTGCTTCGGCTCGTCCGGCGCGCCAAGAACGGCGAGCGCCCACATGCTGTGTGCGATTTCGACAAGCATCACGCGCTCGCCCGCCGCATGGCGGCGGAGTCGATCGTCCTATTGAAGAACGAGGCGCAGCTTCTGCCGATCGACACAGCGAAGATCCGTCGGATCGCGGTCGTCGGCGAGGGGGCCGCAAGCCCCGTCATCCAAGGGTCTGGCTGCGCCACCACCCGCCCAACGCAGGTCGACGTTCCTCTCGAAGCCATTCGGCTGCTCGCCGGCGATGCCGCGGTCAGCTATCATAGTTTCGAGGACTTCGGTTCCCGGAACAGCGAGAGCGAACAGGCTGTCGCCGCGGCCGAGGTCGTCCTCGTCTTCGCCAACACCGCCGTCGGGTATGATGGCGAGGGCTCGGATCGGCAGCATCTGTCCCTCGATGAGGGCCAGGACGAATTGATCGCTCGCCTAGCTCGCGTTAATTCCAGGATCGCGGTGATCGTCGCCTCTCCCGATGCCGTCGAAATGCCCTGGATCGACCAGGTGGCGGCCGTCATCGCGACGTTCTTCCCCGGCCAGGGCGGCGGCCAAGCGCTCGCCGACGTGATTTTCGGCGAGCAGAACCCGTGCGGCAAGCTCACCGTGACCTTTCCGGTCCGACTCGAGGACACCCCCGGCTTACTGACCTATCCTGGCGAAAATGATCGCCATGTCTATAGCGAAGGGATTTTCGTCGGATATCGCTACTACGATCGCCGCAGGATCGAGCCGCTCTTTCCGTTTGGCTTCGGCTTGAGCTATTCCTCCTTCGCTTATGAGAAGCTGTCGATCGACGCGGACAGCGTCGGCGAAGAAGGCCGCTTGACCGTTTCCTTCGAAATCACGAACACCGGATCATGGGCCGGCAAGGAGATCGCCCAGGTCTATTGCCGGCCCCACGCACCCCGTCTTCACCGTCCAGTGCGAGAGCTCAAAGGCTTCGCGAAAGTCGCATTGGCGCCCGGCGAGACGAAACGGGTGGAGGTTCTGCTGGACGGCAAGGATCTGCGGTACTTCGACCCCCAAAACGCCCAATGGCTGCTCGATCCAGGCCCTATGACGATCGAGATCGGCGCCTCCTCCCGCGACATCCGTCTGGCCGCGACGGTCGAGGTCGAGGCAAAGCGGGCGCCGCGGAGCCGTCTTTCCGTCGATAGCCAACCTTACCGGGTGTTCGAACACGCGATCGCTCGCGATCGGCTAAAGGACTTCCTGGAACACGAACTGGCCCTTGGGGAAGCCGAAGCCGCGCGCGTCCTGGACTTCTGCAGCACCTCGTTCCTCGGCATCTACAACACCCTGCTGTGGGCGGTCGGCGACCGGATTTCCAAAACCGGCCTGGCCGCTGTCCTCGAGCGCATCAACGAGGAACTTTCGGGCGATCCGACCTGAGGGAGGGGGTCAGCGACCGGCCGTTGGTCGTTCCGCACGCCTCCAAGTCGCGCAGAGCCGGGCGCCCGCCTGATCCGATCCTGAAGGCATCGGCCGAAACGCTCGGGCCGCGCGACGTCGATGCGCTCATCGGGCTGGCGGGCGCTGCCGTCGCCCGGCGGCCAAAGATGGGGCGGAGCGCGATAAGCGACAGCTCCGAGACGTCGGCAGCGGAGCGGCGGCCCTCGAGCATTTTGCACTCAGGTGGAATCACCTGACGTCGCATCAATGCGAATAAAACAAAGAGTTTAAGCGGCGGCGCGACCATAGGTGAGCGCATCCCGCTCTAACTTGAGCCCATCTTCTTCGGCATTCGCCGCGGGAGATCTTGGCAGATGAAGCATCGGCACGGCGCCGTCGAGCAGGCCCGGCATCCATCATCGCCATCATGAGGTTGCCGCTCGCACGATGATGCTTAGCCGTTTCCGATCCAAATCCTCCGAAAGGGATACTTTCTTGAAGCGCCGTCCCTTGCGAGCATTTTGGCGATCTCATCCAGCAGCGTCCGGAGCGGCGACGGGAGCACATACATGATCCGCACAGGTTCCGAATATATCGACTCCATCCGGGATGGCCGAAAGGTCTATGTCGCGGGCGAGGCGGTCGACGACGTTCCCTCGCATCCGATGTTCAAGCCGCTCGTGGATATCCGCGCGCGGATCTACGATATGCAGAACGATCCCCAGACGCGCCATCTCCTGGCCTATCAGGAAGACGGCGAGTGGAACGCGATCGGCTCCAAACTTCCCCATGCCCAGTCCGACTGGTGGGACAAGCGCCGCGCCACCGACACGGTACTCGAGGACGTCGGCGGGATCGTCACCCGCGTCGGCGACGAGACGGTTGGCGAGATGTGGTCGTTGTTCGACGGACAGGATGTCCTCAACGAGGTCGATCCGCAGTTTTCGGTCAACATCCGCAATCACATCGGCAAGGTCCTGAAAGGCGACCCCTTCCACGTTTCCGCGAACACCGATCCGAAGGGCGACCGCTCCAAGCCGCCGCAGGAGCAAGATCCGGACATGCTGCTGCATGTGGTCAAGGAGACCGATGCCGGCATCGTGGTGCGCGGCGCCAAATACGAGACGGCTGCCGCCTATGCGAATCAGGCGTTCACCAAGCCGACCATTGCGAACTGGGGCGACGCCGCCTACTCCGACTATGCCGTCGGCTTCATCTGCGATCTCGGCTCGCCTGGGCTGAAGTTCATCTGCCGCACTGGCTTCGCGGGCCGTGCTCCGGCCGAGGACTATCCGCTGTCGAACCGGTTCGACGAGGTCGATACGCTCGTCATTTTCGACGATGTGCTGATACCCTGGGAAAACGTGCTGTTCTATCGGCACACCAAGGCGGCGATGTTCATTCGTGCGACGCTGCATCGCTATTCGGCCTTCGCCTTCGTGCAGCGGAACCTGAAGCTCGCCGACATGATGATCGGCGCGGCGCTCTTCAACGCGCGTCAGACCGGCCTCGACCGGCAGCAGGCGGTTCAGGAAAAGCTTGCGCAATTGGCAGTCTATCGCGAGGGTATCAACGCCCATCTGACGGGCGCCATCGCTCTTGCCGAACGCAGCCCCGGCGGACTGATGATGCCCAACCAATCGCTGCTCTATACGGGCCGGGTCCTGGCCTGCTCACAGTTGCACGACATGATGCACATCGCCCGCGAGCTGTGCGGCGGACAGATCTGCGTCACGCCGGACAAGGCGGCTTTCGACGCACCCGAGACGAAGCCCTGGCTCGACAAGTTCTATACGATCAACGAGGACTGGGTTGCGGAGGATCGCCGCAAGCTTCTGGCCTTTGCGCGCGACATGCTCAACTCCGACTATGCGGGACATCGCCTGACGTTCCAGCTGTTCGCCCAATCTCCGCCCTTCGCTCATCTTGCCGCCGTCTACCGCAATTTCGACTGGGAAGGGCCGCTCGAATTCGTGCAGAAAGCCGCCGGCCTGTCCGATGGGGTGTTGGGTGAAACGACGCGCACACCCGGCGACAGTGCGATCAGCCAGTGGTTCGATACGAACATGCCCAAGGTTGCCGCCGCCAAGTAACAACCTGTTTGTGAAGGAGGACTTCAGGAGGCCGCACCATGTCTGCCGAACCGGACATCCATACGTTGGACGAGCGCTCGCTGGAGCGCCGGCAACGCTTTCTCGACGGGATGAGCGTCGCTGCCTGTACTGTAAGCGTCGTGACGACAAACGGGCCTGCCGGCCGTTTCGGCGTCACGGTTTCGGCCATGTCGTCGGTCTCGGCCGACGGGGTGCGGCCGACACTTCTCGTTTGCGTGCACCACAAGAGCCCGGCGGCGGAAGCGATCATCGAAAACGGGGTGTTCTGCCTGAACTTTTTGCGCGATGGCCAATCCATGATCTCCGATAGCTTCGCCGGGCGCGCGGTGCCGCCCGGCGGAGACAAGTTCGCGGTCGCCTCGTGGAGCGAAGGGGCGACGGGGGCTCCCCGCCTGACCGGCGGGCTCGTTGCCTTCGACTGCCGGCTGCAGAGCCAGCAGCAGATCGGCACCCATCACGTCTTCATCGGCGAGGTCGAAGAGATCATGTCGGCGGCGGACGGCTCGCCCCTGATCTATGCCAATCGCGCATACGGCACCCACGCGCGCCTGCCCGTCCGCGCCGCGGGAAGTCCGGAGACCTTGAGCCTCGGCGTCTTCCATACCTTTGCGCCCTATCTCGTGCCGGAGATCGTCTCGCGGTTGTCGGACGCGGGCCGCACGGTCGATCTGCAGCTTCTGACCGGAGACCAGGAGGCGGTGATCGGCGCGCTCAAGGGCGGTGCCAGCGATCTGGCCCTGCTCTACGACTTCGACCTGCCGAGCGAATACGAGGTCGAGCGGCTCGCCGCTCTGCCGCCGTACGTGCTGCTTGCGGAAAATCACCCGCTGGCGGCCAAACAGACGTTGTCTCTCGCGGAGTTGGCCACGCATCCGATGGTGCTTCTCGATGCGCCGCCGAGCGGCGCTTATTTCCGATCGCTCTTCGAGGCCGCCGGACTCCGGCCCAACATCCGCTACCGTGTCATGTCGTTCGAGACGGTGCGCGGTTTCGTCGGCCACGGCCTTGGCTACAGCTTGCTTGCAACCAAACCCGCCTCCAACATGAGTTATGACGGGCGAGCACTGACGACACGGCCATTGGCCGAGGACGCCGCCTGTAGCCAGTTGGCAATGGTCGTCGGAGCGCCCGCCGACCCGTCTCCGGTTTTCCGTGCTGCCGTCGAGGCCGTTCGGTCCATTTTTCGCCAGCGATGATCCGGCAAGCGTCCGGCCTGGCGAGCGACAGCCCGCGGCGCCACAAGCATGCCCTACCAATTCAATCGAGACATCATCATGCCGGTCCACAAACGCATTCGTCCCTTCAACACCCGAGAGACCTATCCCGAGCAGAAACTCGACAACGACCTGTGCCAAGTGGTCGTGGCCCGCGGCACCATGGTGTTCGTGCGGGGCCAGGTCGGCCAGCATCTCGATACCGCCGAGACCGTCGCCATCGGCGATGCGCAAGCGCAGACCGAGCAGGCCATGGTCAATATCAAGACGCTGCTCGAAGAAGCGGGTTCGACGCTCGAGCACATCACCAAGATCACGATCTATATCGTCGATCCGCGCTACCGCGAAGCCGTCTATCGAACCGTCGGTCGGTGGCTGAAGGGAGTCTTTCCCGTTTCCACCGGCATCGTCGTTTCGGCATTGGCGCGACCCGAATGGCTTGTCGAAGTCGACGTCACCGCGGTCATTCCCGACGATCGATGATGGCGCAGACCCGCTGCCGGCGGCCGCCATGGAATCGTACCGACCATCCTTCCGTTCCGGAGCCCCAATCATGACGATTTCAATCTGCGCGCGCTGTCCCGAAACCGGATCGCTCGGCATGGCGATCTCGTCCTCGTCGCCGGCTGTTGCAGCGCGCTGCGCCCACGCTCGTGCGGGTGTCGGCGTCGTGTCCAGCCAGAACATCACCGATCCGTCCCTCGGGCCAAGGACGCTCGATCGAATCGCGGCCGGCAGAACGGCGCGGGAAGCGCTCGACGACGTTTTCAGCGGCTATAGCGCTGCGCCTTGGCGCCAGCTCGTCGTGGTCGATCGGCATGGGAGGAGCGCTATATTCTCCGGAGAACACGCCCTGGGCGTCCACGCCGAGGCGCACGGGATCGATTGCGCGGCAGCAGGCAATCTGCTGGCCGATCCGGGTGTTCCCTCGGCTATGGTCGCCGCCTTCGAACGTGCGAAGGGCGATCTAGCCCCCCGCCTCATCGACGCTCTCGCTGCGGGGCTCAATGCTGGCGGAGAAGCGGGTCCGCTCCATTCCGCGGGTCTGTTGGTGGTGCGGGACGTGAGTTGGCCGATCGCCGATCTTCGAGTCGATTGGGCCGAGTTGGACCCGATTGGGCAACTGCGCAGCCTTTGGGACATCTATCGGCCACAGCTCGAGGATTATGTGACGCGCTCGCTCGATCCCGGCATCGCGCCGTCCTACGGTGTGCCGGGCGATCTTTAGATGTTGGAGGCAAAATGACTGATTTCGCGAGCGTCGACTGGAGCGGCGAAGCCGCTCGTATCGCGCTGCCCGGCAGAGCCTTCATCGATGGTGCTTTCGTCGCTGCGCAGTCTGGCAAGACCTTCAGCTGCATCAACCCGGCCACAGGCGAAGCACTCACGGCCATCGCCGCCTGCGATGCCGAAGACGTGGATCTCGCCGTCAAAGCCGCGCGCGCCGCCTTCGAGGACGGACGCTGGTCCGGTATGGCGCCGGCCGAGCGCAAGACGGTCCTCATCAAGCTCGCAGACCTTATTCGCGAACATCTGACCGAGCTCGCTCTGCTCGACAGCCTCGACATGGGCAAGCTGGTGATGGACGCCGCCACGGTCGACGTGCCTGGGTCTGCGGCGATCTTTCAGTGGTACGGCGAGGCGATCGACAAGCTCTACGACGAGATCGCGCCGACCGGACGCGGCGATCTGGCGCTTGTCCGCCGCGAGCCGCTCGGCGTGGTCGGCGCGGTCGTGCCGTGGAACTTTCCTCTCGACATGGCGACGTGGAAATGCGCACCGGCCCTGGCGATGGGCAACAGCGTGGTGCTCAAGCCGGCCGAGCAATCTTCTCTCTCGGCTCTCAAACTGGCTGAGCTGGCGCGCGAGGCAGGACTGCCAGACGGGGTGCTGAATGTCGTACCGGGCTTCGGCGAGACCGCCGGCAAGGCGCTCGGCCTTCATCCCGACGTCGACTGCATCACGTTCACCGGCTCGACGGAAATCGGCAAGCTTTTCCTCGCCTATTCCGCCCAGTCGAACATGAAGCAGGTCTGGCTCGAATGCGGCGGGAAGAGCCCCAACATCGTCTTCGCAGATTGCGAGAACCTCGATGCCGCGGCCGACATGGCCGCTCTCGGCATCTTCTTCAACCAGGGCCAGGTCTGCTCCGCCACCTCGCGGCTGCTGGTGGAGGAGGCCGTGGCGGAGCCCTTCGTGGAAAAATTGATCGAGCGCGCGGCCAGGCACCGTCCGGGCAATCCGCTCGATCCCGCTTCCACCATGGGAGCGATCGTCGACGAACGACAGACCGCCCGGATCCTCTCCTATATCGACGGCGGCAAACGCACGGCGCGCTTGCTCCATGGCGGCGACCGGGTTCAGGTGGACGGAAAAGGATGCTTCATCGAGCCGACCATCTTCGCCGACGTCGATCCCGACGATCCGCTGTCGCGCGACGAAGTCTTCGGCCCGGTTCTTGCAATCTCGACCTTCGGAACGGAGCAGGAAGCCGTTGCCCGCGCCAACGATACGATCTACGGTCTTGCCGCCTCCGTCTGGACCGGGAATCTCGGCCGCGCCCACCGCGTTTCGCAGAAACTGCGGGCCGGCACGGTCTCGGTCAACACGGTGGACGCCTTGAGCCCGATGACACCCTTCGGGGGCTTTAGACAGTCCGGCTTCGGGCGGGATCTGTCGCTGCATGCCTTGGAGAAATTCAGCGGCCTCAAGACCATCTGGATGAAGACGGAGGCCTGATCCACCATCATGCGGTTCACGTTCCGGCAGCTTGAGTATTTCCTTGCGGCCGCGCAGTCGGGAAGCATTACTCAGGCCTCGGAACGGATCAACATCTCCCAGCCGTCGATTTCCACCGCCATCTCGCAGCTGGAACAGGAGATGGGGCTTCAACTCTTCGTGCGCCATCACGCGCAGGGACTTTCTCTGACGCCTGCCGGCCGAAAGATGTTCCATGAGGTGAAGCGCCTTCTGGAACAGGCGGAAGGTCTTTACGGGGTAGCGTCCGAAGCCAGCGAGGAGGTCCGTGGAACCCTGAACGTCGGCTGCTTGACGACGCTGGCTCCGATGATCTTGCCCGAGCTGTCCGTCTCCTTCAATTCGGCTTTTCCCAAAGCGCAGGTTCGCCCCGACGCCGGCCACCAGCAGGGGCTTCTGGAAGGCCTGACCCGCGCTACGATCGATATCGCGATCACTTATGATCTCCAGATTCCACCAGGAATCGAATTTCTGCCGCTTGCCAAGCTACCGGTTCATGCGCTTCTGGGAGAAAGCGACGTGCTGGCGCGGCATTCTTCGGTGTCATTGAAGGAGCTGGCCGCCCTGCCGCTTATCCTCCTCGATCTGCCGCTTAGCCGAGAATATTTTTTGGCGCTATTCATGAAGGAGGGTTTGCAGCCGAACATTGCCTATCGCTTCACTCAGCCTGACATCATCCGCACGATGGTCGCCAACTCATATGGCTATACGCTGGCCAATGTGCTGCCTCGTTCCGACACAGCGCTTGACGGGCGCAAAGTCGTGCGAGTCAAGCTTTCGGGCGAGCATCAAGCCATGACGATCGGACTCGCGACGCTGAAGGATTTGCGTAAGTCGCGGCTCGTCAAGGCCTTCGTGAACCATGCGACCTGCTTCATTTCCCCCGCCTACATCCCGGGGATGGTTGCACCCACGCTAAGCGGGCCGGGCAGATGAACCCCGGCCGTCCGGTGATCGACCGCTTTCGCCTGCGCGAAGCCGCCACGGTTCACGAAGCGAGCATCATGCGGGCGGCGCGCTCGCCAATCATCATACTGGGCGCGTTCGTGTTGCCGCCGATCAGCGTCGGCATGATCGATGCGTCCGCGACACGCAGATTGGCGGTGTTGCGAACTTTCAGCGTCGCGGGATCGACGACGGCCATGTCGTCGATGCCCATCTTGCACGTTCCCACCGGATGATAGACGGTCAGGGCTTCGGCGCGCAGATAGGCAAGGATTTGCTCGTCGGTCGTGACATCCGGTCCGGGCAGCATCTCCTTTCCGCGGATGCCGTCGAAGGCGCGGTCGGCGAAGATCGAGCGCGCCACCTTCAGCCCTTCGATCAGGGTGAGCGCGTCCTGCTCTTCTGTAAAGAAGTGATGGTCGACCAGAATGTCCCGTTTGCCGAGGTCGCGTGACAGAGTGATCTCGCCGACGCTTCTCGGCCTCAGAACGCAGGTGTGAACGGCATAGCCATGACCATATTCGATCAGGCGGCCACGGTGGCTGCGGTAACCCGGCACGAAATGAAACTGAATATCCGGCAGCTCGCCGGCGTATTTCGTGCGCGCGAACCCACCCGCTTCGACGTAGTTGGTCGTCAACATGCCCTTTCGGCCGCCGAAGTACCGCCAGGGCGCGGCGAGCATGGCAGGCAGGTTCGATATCGACAGCCCGAGCGTTTGTCTGCTCTGCGAGCGCACGGTGATCATGCCGTCGATATGATCGCGTAGATTCTTGCCGACGCCGGGGACGGCGACCCGCGGGTCTATGCCGATCGCGGACAAATCCGCGGTCGGCCCGATCCCCGACGAGAGCAGAATGCGCGGCGAGCCAATCGCCCCCGCGCTGAGCACCACCTCGCCCTGGCAGCCGATGACCTCCTGCCGGCCTTCGCGCATGACGCGGACTCCGCTCACGCGATTGTCCTCGAGCGCGAGGTCGACGACCTCGGTGTCGGTGAGGATCGTCAGGTTCGGCCTGCTCATCACGGGCTTCAGAAACGCCGCGAAGCTTGAAAAACGCCGCCCGCGGTCCTGGGTGACGTTATAGATGCCGACGCCGTACTGGCTCTGGCCATTGAAGTCGTCGTTTTCCGGCAAGCCGAGATGGCGGCCCGCCTCGACGAACAACCGGCTGACCGCATTCGGATCGCGCGCTTTGTCGACGAGAAGTTCGCCATCGAAGCCATGATAGGCCGCGTTCTGGCCTAGCATGTTGCGTTCGAGCCTTTTGAAGACCGGAAGCACGTCCTCGTAAGCCCAGCCCGTGCATCCCAGAGCAGCCCAGTCGTCATAGTCCTCGGCCGCGCCCCGGATATAGATCATCGAGTTGATGATGCTCGAACCACCGAGCCCCTTGCCCCGATTGACGGGAATTTTGCGGCCGTTGAGCTCCTTTTGCGGTACGCCCACATAGGCGTAGTCGAAGCGGGAGCGGCCGTAGAGGGACAGGATTCCGGCCGGAATATGAACACGCAGGTCGTCGGTGCGCCCGCCGCCTTCCACGAGGCAGACCCGGTTGCGCGGATCCTCGCTCAAGCGGTTTGCGAGCACGCACCCGGCCGAGCCCGCGCCCACGACGATATAGTCGAACTGCATTTGCTCGACCGACGGAGCCGTCGCTGGCATCACATAGTCCCTTATTGGTCGTCGTTGTCGTTCTTGAGAAGAGCCAGAATTTCGCGCTTCATCGCGATGAAATCGGCTTCCATCACCAGATCGAGGCTGCGTGGACGGGCAAACGGCACCTTCAGTTCCCGCTTGATGGTGCCCGGACGGCCGGACATGACGAGGACCCGATCGGCGAGCAGGATCGCTTCATCGATGTCGTGCGTGACGAAGAGCACCGTCTTGTGCGTCTCGTCCCATACCCTCAGGAGCAGCTTGTGCATGGCGGTTCGCGTCTGGCTGTCGAGTGCGCCGAAGGGCTCGTCCATCAGCAGCACTTCGGGATTGTTGGCGAGCGCCCGTGCGATCGCCACGCGCTGCTTCATCCCTCCCGAGAGTTGCGACGGATAATGGTCCGCAAACTTGGTCAGGCCCACCGCGTCGAGATAATGCTGGACGATGTCGGAGCGTTCGGCCGCTAGCAGGCCTTTGCGCTTCGGGCCGTAAGCGACGTTGTCGGCGACGGTCAGCCATGGAAACAGCGTATAGCTCTGGAAGACCATTCCTCGATCGGCACCGGGGCCGAGGACGGGGTGCCGGCCGACGGCGATCTGGCCGCCGCTGCGTCCTTCGAGGCCCGCGACAAGGTAGAGAAGGCTCGATTTGCCACAACCCGACGGTCCGACGATCACGCAGAATTCGTTGCGTTCGACGCGAAACGACACCCCGTCCAGAGCGAGCACGGTGTTGCGCCCCGCTCCGTAGCGGAGGCTGACGTCGTCGATCGAGATATCAGAGCTGTGAAACTCGCTCTCCACGAGGCGATCCAGTTTGCGGACGGCTTGACTCATCAATTTTCCTTCGGATCAGCGAGCCCAGGGAGCCGCGACCTTGCGCAGGACACGAAAGATCTGATCGGTGACGAGGCCCAACAGGCCGATCATAGCGATCGCCATGAAGATGACGTCGACCTGAAAGCCTCTCATGGCCTTGAGCGAGATGTAACCGAGCCCACTTCTCGCCGCGACGAGTTCGGCCACCACGAGGAAGGTCCATGCCCATCCCATCGTGACGCGCAAAACGTCGAAGATGCTCGGCAGCGACGCCGGGAAAATGATGTGGGCGACCGTCTCGATGCGGGAAGTGCCAAGGGTGTAGGCCGTGTTGACGAGATCGCGGGGTACCGAACGCGCCGCGTCGGCGATGAGCACGAGCTGCTGAAAGAAAATGCCGAATATGATGACCGCCACCCGCTGTTCGATCCCGATGCCGATCCAGAGAATGAAAAGCGGGACGAAGGACGTGACCGGCAAATAGCGTATGAAGTTCACCAGCGGATCGAGTACGGCCTGAACGATCCGATAGGTGCCCATGGTCAAACCGAGCGGTATCGCAATGATGCTCGATAGTGCGAAACCGATCAGGACAACCTGCAGGCTGGCCGAGGTGTGTTCCCATAAGCTCCCGTCTGCCGCGGCCTCGACGACCGCCCCCAAGACCGCACCGGGTTCCGGTAAAAACATCGGCTGGGCAAGCCCGCTCCTCGTCACCAGGAACCACAGACCGACAACCGCGATCCAGACCAGGACGCCGATCGAGACGGACAGGGCCGGCGGAATGGGATGAAACGGCGTGCCAATGGAACGCAGGATCGAGCGGTCTTTCACAGTAATGTCCATATGCGGCGAGCCCTGTGCCACGGGATGCGCTGTCTTGTCGTCCTTCAACGAGCAGTTGTCGTCGTGCACGGCCTTCCGGAAGCCATCGTCGGCGGCCCGAGAACGTCCGGCGCCGGTGGAAATCGCCGCGGATCGGCCTGCGCGGCGCGGAATGACGCTCATTCGGCTTGCAGAAACGAGGGGTCAATCAGGTCGTCGTAACCGATCTGCATCTTCATCTTGCCGAGATTGCCCCAGATCTCGTTGCCAAGAGCGAGCAGCCGGCCGGCCTCACCGTCATCGCCGTCGGCGAAATATTCAGCGTTCCGGGCTTTGCCGTAGAATTCCACCCCGGAAGCCGACGCCGCGAAGTCGGCCGGATCCTCGAGCCATCCGCCCACGCCCTTGGCCATGATCGCATAAGCTTCGTCGCGGTGGTCCCGTATGAACGCGTTGGCCTTGTACAGGCCCTCGACGAGAGCTTCGACATCCTTCCGGTGATTTTCGCTGTAGTCGCACCGAAGCGAGATGACGTCGACAATCGCGCCCGGCGTTTCTGACGAATCGATCAATACTTTGCCTTTGCCAGCCTTCTTGGCGAAGGTCAGATGCGGCTCCCAGGTAACCGCCGCATCGATCCGGTCGGCCATGAAGGCTGCGGCCGCGTCGTCCGCCGTCATATTGACGATATCGAAATCGGATTCGGTCATGCCGGCCTTGCTGAGCAGCATGTCGAACCAGAACTGCGAGACCGAGCCCTCGTTCAAGCCAAGGTCCATTCCCTTGATGTCCTCGAGGCTTTTCGCGTCGGACGGCGCCAGAATGCCGTCCCCGCCATGGCTGTCGTCAAGCGCGTAGACCGCCTTGAAGCAGAAATCGCCAGAGCGGTACTTCATGATCTCATCAAGCGTCGACGCGCTGCCGTCGAGCTCGCCGGAGGCTACGGCGGCCATGTAGAGCGAGGCTTCTTCAATGACTTCGATGTCTAGGTCCAGGCCGTTCTCCTTAAAGAAGCCCTTGTCGCGCGCCAGGAACAAGGGACCGTAACCGACCCAAGTCGTCATTCCCAACTTCATGGTTCCCGCATTGCTTGGGGCGGCCGACAAAAGAAAGGCAGAACCGGTCAAAAGCGCGAAATGGCCTAGCTTGGAAAACGATCGTGTCATGATGGTCCTGCTCTACTGATTTTCGGCCAAAAGACGACAAACTCCGGGATCGCAGCCTCGGAGCCGACGGCATCTTAGGGCCGCGGGTGGCAAGGAGGGCCGTTCGGGTATCGTCAGCAAAGCACAGCCACTAACTTGCAAAAATTAGCATTTCCCATGCAAATGCTTCCGAAATACCGAAGCATCCATTCATGGCAAACTGACGCTCCGCTACATAGGGGCCAAGCATGACATCCGCGCTATTCCTGGCGTGGCCTCCTCGATAACGGCGAGCCGCGTTGTATCGTCTTCGGCGGCCTGCGCGTCGGCGATGCCATCGAGGGCGCAGCGCTCTTGCAGGTGGTCGAGCCGGGAGCCACGGCCGCGACGGTTGAAGCCGAGACACAGTCGACACACCGCCGCGATCAGGTGCGCGATGCCTCGATGCGCGAGTTCAAGGCGGCTCGCTGCGCCGCCGATCGCGCCTTCCGCCAATATGACACCATCGACCCGGAGAACCGACTGATGGCAGGAGAACTGGAGCTGCGATGGAATCGGGCCCTTGCGCGGGTTGCCGATGTCGAGAGTCGTCTTGCCGATCACGACCGGTCAGTCCCGGCGCGATTTCATCCGCCAACGGCAGAGAATATTGCTGACCGGGCCGGCTGGCGGGGCAAGAGTTGGCTCGCCTGCGCCCTCGGTCAGAACGCCTACCGCGAAGACGAGGGTTGACCTCCTCATCCCCAATGTTTCAGGGCCTGAAATGCTCACCGATGATCAGCGGCGCAATCTCCTGGGGATCATCGAGGATCGCTACGAACGCCTCTCGACCATCTTAACCGGCCAACTGCCGCTCGATCGCTGGTATGAGATCACCGGCAATCCGACCAGAGCTGACGCGATTCTCGACCGGGCCGTCCACAACGTTTGTCCGCATCGACTGTCCGGCAAGAGTCTGCGGAAACGGCCTCCGAAGCCAGCGGCCTCGCTGACATCTTGACCTGAACTCTAACATCAACCCACATCAAGGAATCGACCCACGACCAGACAACGAAGTGGCTGGCTTCATCGGAACTTGCGCGGGAGGCGCGCGCGATGGGCTTGTTCGGTTTGACCCCAATGCCGGAGCAACCTCGGTGGGTCAGAGGGCACCTTTTCAACGAGAGCCTTGCACGTCGTCTGCTTGGAAAGTCGACACCTCAAAGCGGCCCTGGGTCTTCAGCTAAGCCGCCGAACTTGCCACCGTGGTCTAAAAACGTTGCCTACTGAAATTTCGCATCGACAGCACGTCAGCCCTGCATCGCGCGTGTGCGCTCACAAGTCGTCACTCAAACCAGTCTCGCTGCCGGTGTCATCGCAATCTATCCTCCAGCAGAAAGAGAGAAAGCTCACTCCAATCCGTCGGTTCAACGGGTGAAACCATGTCTCCAAATTTCATAATTTCAATCTCGACCTGGATTGCTTGACACCTCCCGCCGATAACGTCTGGCGACAAGATGGAAAGCAACGGTGGCGAGCGACGCCGCCGGAACGAGGATCGTTGTGCCGACGGCCGCGTCGGAGAAGACCAAGCCTAGCACGGTCGCGCCGATGAATCCGATTCCGATTTGGATGAAGCCGAGGAGAGCCGAGGCGACGCCCACCATCGACTTCTGATTTTCCAGCGCTGAGCTCGTCAGGCTGGGCAGTGCCAGCCCGTTGCCCAACACCCAGACAGCCACACCGCTCATATAGGCGGCGGTGGAGGGAGGTAATACATGCGGAAGAATAAGGAACATCACGCCGCCACTGCCGATGAAGGCAGTGCCTAAGGAGGCCACTCCCTCTGCCGTCATATACTGCAGCAGCCAGCGAGCGATCGAAGAACCAACGATGTAGGAGCCGGTTTGAAGCATCATCACGAGGCCGAATGTCAGCTCAGACAGCCCGGCACGTTCGATCAGCAGAAATGGCAGACCGGCCGACAACGTGTAGATGCCACCGATACAACAGCCGATCGACAATGCCGGCCAGATGAAATCCTGGTCGCGAAGTAGACGTCCATAGCGCTTGAACGCCGGTTTCGGTGTAAAATGGATAACCTCGCCAGCGGCAAGCGTCTCGCGCATTGCGCCCAGCAGGACCAGAAGTAACACCACAGCATAGCCGAACATGACGAAAAAAATTGCTCGCCAAGAAGCCAGAGATACGACCAAGGCGCCCAGCGTTGGCGATACCAAAGGGATGACTGCGTTGCACAATGCCGTTGTGGAAAACACCAGCGCGGCGGATCGCCCGGAAAACTGATCGCGCACCATGGCCCGCGAGACCACCAGCCCGCACGAAACGCCGATGCCCTGAAACAACCGCCCCAGCAGAAGCAAATCGATCGATGACGAGAAAAGGGCGACCAGAGAGCCCAACCCATAGATCACAATGAACACAAGGGCCGTCCGTCGACGCCCCAGCGCGTCGGCGATCGGCCCCGTAACGAGCTGGAACAGGGCGAAGCCGCAAAGATAGACCGAAAGCATCAAAGCGGCTTCGGCTTCAGGAATGCCTAGATCGCGCGCGGCCGCGGGAAGAGCCGGCGTGAGCAGCGCCATGCTGAACGGTCCGGTCGTAATCAACAAGGCACCAAGCACGGCGGTGCGCGCCGGTGACATGACCGGAGTCATAACGAAAGCACATATCCTGAGACGTTGAAGCGCCGCCCGCCGGGACGGTGAGCGGCGCTGCGGGCTATTCCATCCAGATGCCGGTAAAGTCCTGGTACCAGCTCTGAGCGGGGTCAAAGCCTTTGACCTTCTGGGAAAGAGCGCGGGGATTTTTGTCGTGGACGATGAAGACCCAAGGGGCTTCCTCGACGAGGATTTCGTGCGCCTGCGCCAGAAGCGTATCGACTTCGTCGGGGTCGAATGTCTTTCCGACCTTATCGATCAGCGCGTCAAACTCGTCATTCTTCCAATAGCCCCAGTTCGATCCAACGGGTGGCACGTTCTTGCCGTAGAACCACCGCTCCCATTCGGCCGCTCCGGGGAAGCTGAGGCTCATATTGATGGCGTCGGCATTCTCGCGAAGATCCGAGCCCTGCTCCTGACGGAACGCCGTCACCAGTTGGCCCCACTCAAGCACCTCGATGTCGACGTCGAAGCCGACCTCGTTCAGATTCTGCTGGATCAGCTGGTTCATCTGGACGGGCAAGAGCTGGCCGGAGCCGGAACTGGACGTCAGAACCTTCAACGGCACCTTTTTGTCCGGGCCGTATCCGGCCTCGGCCAGCAACGCCTTCGCCCGATCCGGATCGTAGGTATATTTGACGCTGGGATGGCCGTAGCTGACGTCCTCAGGAGGCACGAAACCGGACGCCGGGCTCACCGTGTCGTTGAGCAAAAACACCAAGCCATCGCGATCGATCGCAAAGTTCGCCGCCTGCCGAACCCGTTTATCGAGGAAGGGCGAGCCCTCCTTGAAGGAAAAGATGTAAGGCCAGATGTGCGGATAGATCTTCATGGAAATCGTGTAGCCGGCGGCCTTCAGCCCCGGAATGGCATCCGGAGGCGGCACCTCGACCCAGTCGACCTGGCCAGAGCGTAGCGCGGCCAGCCGCGTATTGGCATCCGGCATCGGGATCAACTTGATCTGGTCCAGCTTGGGAACGTGATCGCTGTCCCAATAGTCGGGGTTCTTCGCCAAGGTGATCGATTGGTGCGCCACGACCTCGGTGATGCGAAACGGACCGGTTCCGGACGGTGAGGTCGCAAACTTGGTCCAGTCGCCGCCCACGGCGTTGTATTGCGCCGGGCTCGCCAGCGGCAGCTGCGTCAGTGATTGTGGAAAATAGGAGCTCGGCGAATGCGTCGCGATCGCGACGGTCTTGTCGTCGATCTTATTCCAGCTCGCCATCTGCGGAACGCGCGAGCGCGCAATACCCGAAGCCGAGGCCTCATATTGCGGCGCCTTTTCGTTCCAAAAGCGCTCCAAGTTCCAGATCACCGCATCGGCGTCGAACAGCGACCCATCGTGGAATTTGACCCCCTGGCGCAGATGAAAGATCCAGCGGGTTTCGTCGTCAGGATCGATCTCCCAAGACGTGGCGAGGCCAGGACCAAAGGTGGCGCGTTGATCGGTGTTCGTGCGCAATTGCCAGGCCACCAACGGCTCAAAGATCGGGTAGCCGGCGAAGCGCATGCCTTCGCCACCCTGGCTCGGCATGCCGGTCGTGGTCGGCAGGTCGGAAAGCGTCATTGCTATCCGGAGCACTTGCGGCTGTTGCGCGTAAACCGGAAATGGGCCCATCGCCGTGGCAGCTGCAGCGCCGGCGCCGACCTGCAGAAAGGTTCTCCGTTTCATCCTGTTCTCCTGTCATCTGCACCAAGAAACGGCCGGCCCGAACTCCTCCGCCAACGACCGCGACCACTGTTGACGCCGACAGGACACCATAAGCGGCGATGGAATCAGATACCCTATTCGTCACAGCGCCTGTGACGAGAATCGGGTTTGCATATCTGGCGCTCGTCCTCATGATATGCCCTATTCTTAATCAGGCAGTTGGCGATGACATTGAACGATAACGCCGCTTTCGAAGCTCACGTGGCCTATTTGCTGGCGCGTCTGGGCATTGAGCCCGACATCTCGACGATGCTGCGCATCAACGAACTTGCTGCAGATCTGGAGCGTGTGGCGGCCCATGTGCGCACCGATCACGCGTTCGGAGTCGAGCCTCTGTTCGGCGTCATCGCGCATGGAAAGGCCGGCAGATGAACGACGTCGCGCTTCTGACCCTCGCCCAGTCATCCGCTGCCATCGCCGAGGGACGATTGACACCTCTGGACTTGACGAACGCTTATCTTGCCCGAATCGAGAGGTTCAACCCACAACTCTTCGCCTTCATCCGCGTGTGTGCCGACGAGGCGCGTCGTGCCGCGCGTATCGCCACCGAAGAGATCGCCGCCAATGGGCCGCGCAGCCCGCTGCACGGCATCCCGTTCGCGATCAAGGACATCATCGAGACCAAGGGGATCACGACCACCGGCCAGTCGGCTCTGTTCGCCGACCGCGTGCCCGACAGTTCGGCATTCTTGTGGCAGAGCCTGGAAGAAGCCGGCGCCATCCTTCTCGGCAAAACGACCACCTGGGAATTCGCCATTGGCGGGCCGGCCCTCGACCTGCCGTGGCCGCGTGCTCGCAATCCTTGGCATGCCGAGCGCGACACCGGTGGCTCCTCCTCGGGCTCTGCAGCCGCCGTCGCGGCCGGCCTGTGTGCGGCGGCGATCGGCACCGACACCGGGGGCTCCGTCCGGGTGCCGGCGGCGTGGTGTGGCTGCGCTGGACTAAAGCCAACCTATGGGCTCGTCTCGCGCGCCGGTGTCTATCCCCTCTCCTTCACACTGGATCATGTTGGTCCGATTTGTTGGACCGTAGAAGATTGTGCGCTCGTCATGGACGCGATCGCCAAGCGTGATCCGCGCGACCGCACGACGTCTTTGGCTCCCGACCTCCGTTTTGCCGACAACGTCAAGGACGGCGTAAAGGGCATTCGGATCGGCCGCGTCCGCAACTTCTCGGCGGATATCGAGCTGGAACCTGCGGTCGCGGACGGGCTCGAACGCGCTATCGCCGGGCTGAAGGCAGCCGGAGCCGAGATCGTCGACGTCGACCTGCCCGATCTTGCGGCATTTGATGCCACGTGCAACTTGATTTCTCGGGCCGAATCCTTCGCCTTTCACCGGACTGCCCTGCAGCAAAGCCCCGAAAAATTCGGAGCCGAAGCACGCGCGCGTCTGATGGCCGGCGGCACCGTCGCCGCTGCCGACTACATCGGCGCATTGCGAAATCGAACCGCCCTGATCGAAGACGTCGAAGCCGTTTTCTCCGACGTCGATGTCCTAGTATGTGAACTGAGTGGCTCGACTGCGCCCAATGAGGGGGGCTCCGCCAATTACGGCCGACTGGCCACCCGCCCCTTCAACGTGACCGGATCGCCCGCCCTTTCGATCTGCACAGGATTTGACGCCAGCGGTCTACCGACGGCTGTGCAAATCGTCGGCCGAGCCTACGAAGACCCGCTGGTGCTGCGCGCCGGCTATGTCGTCGAGCAAGCCGTCGATTTTCGGGCAAAGCGGGCCATGCCGCCGCTTTCCGACGCACCCGAACGGATGACGGCATGATCCAATACGCGCTCCTTCGCACGATCTACGCCATTCCAATTCTGCTGGGCGTTTCAATCGTCACGTTCGGGCTGCTTTTCCTGCAGCCGGGCAACCCTGTCGAGGCGCTGTTGCCCTTGGAAGCCCCGCAGGACGTCATCAATGCCATGAAGGTACAGCTTGGCCTCGATGCGCCGGTCCCCGTCCAATACATCCGCTGGCTGCTGCGCACGCTTCACGGCGACCTGGGCCTGTCGCTCTATGACGGCACTTCGGTCGCGCACCAGATCGGCAGTGCCCTGTTCAACACGCTCATGCTGGCCGTGCCTGCAGCACTTCTGGCATTTTCCGTCGGAATCGCGCTCGGGCTGATCGCTGGCTACAATCGCAACAATCTGATCGACAGGGCCTCCAGTGCGCTCGCTATCCTTGGCGTGAGTCTGCCGCAATATTGGGTCGCCATCGTCCTGGTGGCCCTGTTTTCGGTCTACCTCAACTGGTTGCCTGCAGCCGGAATGGCCCAGGCCGACGGCGTCCCCAGATCCTTTTCTGACCTTCAGAACATGATCTTGCCGATCGTCGCCCTGGCGCTGGTGCCGGCCGGTGTCGTGGCGCGTGTCGTTCGTGCCGCCGTCCTCGACATCCTGGCCTTGGATTTCATTCAGGGGCTGGAGGCAAAGGGCCTGAGACCCGGCCGCGTGCTGTTGCATGTGATGCGCAACGCCACCTCTGCCGCACTCGCCGTGATGGGGCTTCAGTTCGGCTACCTGCTGGGCGGCTCGATCTTGATCGAGACCGTGTTCAACTGGCCCGGCAGTGGCCAGCTCCTCAACCTCGCGATCTTTCGCCGTGACATCCCGATGCTCCAGGGCACAGTCGTGGTGATCGCAGGGCTGTTCGTGGTCGTCAACCTCGGGGTCGACCTGCTGCAGGCGATGATCGATCCCCGGATGCGGCGATAGGAGATGGCGATGGCTGCCACGACTGGCGCGATCGAAGGAACTGACGCCGCATCCGTCCGTCACAGCCGCCGCGGTTATTGGCCGTTGGTGTGGCGACGGTTGCGGCGCGATCCGATCAGCATGCTCTCGCTCTTCGTCCTGCTGGCGATCGTCTTCGGTGCGATTTTCGCACCGTGGATCACACCATACGATCCCAATCACGGCGACATTCTCTCGCGGCTCAAGGCGCCGGGCACGCCCGGCCACATCCTGGGAACCGACGCCACCGGCCGCGATCTTTATACTCGCCTGGTTTGGGGGGGCCGCCTGTCGATGCTGAGTGGCACACTGCCGGTGATCGTCGCAACGCTCATCGGCGGCACGCTCGGCATCGTCGCCGGCATGTCGGGACGCATCGTCAACACCATTATCATGCGCATCGTCGACGTGCTGTTCGCCTTTCCCTCGATCCTATTGGCGGTCGCCATCTCGGGTATCCTCGGCAACGGTCTCGACAACACCTTGATTGCCCTTTCGATCGTCTTCACGCCACAGGTGGTCCGGGTGGCCGAAAGCGCGACAGTGCAGATCAGCCGGCAGGACTTCGTCGATGCGGCGCGGGCGACCGGGGCTAGCCAGGCCCTGATCCTGCGCGCCCAGATTCTTCCCAACGTGCTCAGCCAGATCTTGGTCTTTGCCACCAGCCTGATCGCGGTCGGGATGGTCGTCGCGGCAGGCTTGAACTTCATTGGCCTCGGCATTGCGCCACCGGCGGCAGAATGGGGCTCGATGCTGAACGAGCTGCGCGATGCCATCTACATCAACCCGGTGCTTTCCGTCCTGCCCGGCGTCCTCATTGTGGCGACGTCCATCTGCTTCAATCTCTTGAGCGATGGCCTGCGATCCGCGATGAACATACGTGAGGTCAGCTGATGGGATCGCTCCGGCAAGCCGATCGTGGGGGACCCGCCCAGCCTCTGCTGATAGCAAAAGGACTGAAGAAGCACTTTCCGATCCGCAGCGGGTTTTTCGGCAAGACACGACGCGTCCACGCCGTCGACGGGATTTCGTTCGAGGTGGCAAAAGGCGAGACGCTTGGTATCGTCGGCGAATCCGGCTGCGGCAAGTCGACGACCTCTCGACTTCTCCTGCATCTGACCCCGCCCGATGATGGCGAGATCATCTTCGACGGCGATCTGGTTGGTGCCGGCGGCATATCCGTGCGCGAGATGCGCCGCTCGGCGCAGATGGTGTTTCAGGACAGCTTTACCTCGCTCAATCCCCGCTCTCGTATCCTCGACATCGTGATGTTTCCGCTGCGGGCGAGCAAAGCGGATGCCCGATCATCCCTCTCCCGCGCGCGTTTTCTGCTTAACCGCGTCGGTCTCGACCCCGACCGCTTCGGCGACCGATTCCCTCATGAGCTCTCCGGCGGACAGCGCCAACGTGTCAACATTGCGCGCGCACTGGCAACCTCGCCTCGGCTGGTTATCCTCGACGAGGCTGTCTCGGCTCTCGACAAGTCCATCGAGGCGGAGGTCATCAACCTTCTCGACGATCTAAAGAGCGAGCTTGGCCTGACCTATCTTTTCATCAGTCATGACCTGCACGTGGTTCGGCACGTCTCGGACCGCGTGATGGTGATGTATCTGGGACAAGTGGTCGAAATCGGCGAAGCCGAAGCGCTCTATGAGCGCCCCATGCATCCCTATACGCGCTCGTTGTTATCCGCCATGCCAAGCATGGATCCCGATAAACGGACAGAAACTGCGCCCTTGGCCGGAGACCCGCCCAATCCGGTTGATCCGGCGCCCGGCTGTCGCTTCCGACCTCGCTGTCCCTTTGCCGAGGAGGTTTGCATCCAACAGGACCCAGCGCTCATCAACGCGAAATCGTCGCTGGCGGCTTGCCATATGTGCAACTTGATCTCGGGGCACTCCAAGGCCGCCGATTGGCTGAAGCAGACCCGGACTGACGAGATGGCCGATGCCTGATCTACCCTCGCTACAGGAGCCACCGCCCCCCGAGGGGTCGGCGTTGAGCCTTCGCGATCTGCGCGTCGCCTTCAAGGCCGAGCATGGCCGGGTTCATGCGGTCAACGGCGTCGATCTCGACCTGGCGCCTGGCGAAGCGCTCGGCCTGCTCGGCGAATCCGGATCCGGCAAGAGCATCACCTTGCGCGCCATCATGCGCCTGCTGCCGGCAAGCGCCGAGGTTAAAGGCTCGATCCGCTTCGCTGGCCAAGAGATAATGGCGCTGCGTCGGCACCGGCTGCGCCAATTGCGGGGCGCCGGCATCGCCATGGTGTTTCAAGAGCCGATGACCGCGATGGATCAGACCTTCACCGTGGGCCAGCAGATTGTCGAAGCCATCCGAGCGCACGAGTCCGTAACGCGGCAAGATGCCCGGCGACGAGCACTGGACCTTCTTGAGTTGGTTCAGATCCCGTCGGCCGAAAGCCGTCTCGGCAGCTATCCGCAAGAGATGTCGGGCGGAATGCGTCAAAGAGCCATGATCGCCCTGGCGCTGGCTTGCCGACCCAAGGTGCTGCTGGCTGACGAGCCGACAACCGCGCTTGACGTCACGGTGCAGATCCAGATTCTCCTTCTGTTGCGGCGACTGCAGCGCGAGCTCGGCATGTCGATGATTTTTGTCACCCACGACATCGGTGCGGCCGTGGAAGTCTCGGACCGAATTGCGGTCATGTACGGCGGCAGAATCGGCGAGATCGGGACGGCCAGCCAGATTGTCCGCTCACCCCGCCACCCCTATTCGCGTGGACTGATCTCCGCCGTCACCTCCCGGGACAAGGGCGAGCGGATGCAGGGCATTCCAGGTAAACCGCCGCGGCTTGAACAGCCACCCGACTGCTGCACGTTCCACCCGCGATGCCGTTTTGCGATCGTTGATTGCCGCTCGACCCTGCCGCAGCTGCAGACGGTCGATGCCGATCACCAGACGGCCTGCCTCCGGAGTCAAGAACTGGTCCAAGGATAAAGCCACTTGCGCCGACGTCTCCTTGGCCGTCCGGCGGCTACGGCCGGCACGCGTCACCCTTCGCTATCTCTGGAGCAGATTTCCGCCAGGAAGTCGACGAAGTGACGAACGCGCGCGTTTAGGTGGCGGCGATCATGATAGACTGCAAATATGGGAATTCCCGCGCTACTCTCGAATTCTTCAAGAAGCGGGATGAGTTTTCCGGTCGCGATGTCTCGTTCGACCTGTTCGCTCGAGAGTTGGGCTATGCCAATTCCCCGCAAGGCGAGCTGACGCAACATTGAGCCTTGGCTCGCCTTGTAGCGGCCGCCGACACTTATTATGCACGTTTCGCCGTTCCGTTCGAACGACCAGTCGTTGAATACCTCACGTGTGCTGAGGAGACATTCGAACTTGCGAAGGTCTTGCGGGATTACCGGCCTGCCATGACGACGCACGAAGCCGGGCGAGGCGCAGATCCTCAATCTTGTCCTGCCTATGCGGCGCATGACAAACGAGCTCTTGTCGGGACGCTCGTGGGAGATGGTCAGATCAATTCCCGCTTCAATCGGATCGACATAGCCGTTCTGCAAATGGAACTCGATATCGATGTCCGGAAACTGGGAGTGAAAACGCTCGATGTTGGGACCAATGCGTGACTCGGCGATGGTGGACGACACGAAGATCCGCAGCTTTCCTCTGGTTTTCTGCCGCATGTCGAGAACGCTGGCCGCAGCGTCCTCGATCGCGCCTACCGCCCGCTTGCATCCGGAATAGAAGACTCGTCCCTCTTCAGTCAGCGCGAGATGGCGCGAATTTCGGTTGATGAGCCGGACTTCCAGCTGCTCCTCCAACCGCGATATCACCTTGCTGACGGTCGAAGGATCGAGATTGAGCCGCCGGGCCGCTGCTGAGAATCCGTTTTCTTCAACGGCAATAATGAAGACGTTTATATCATATTTCTGGTATATCATCTATGATATTCAAATACTCTGCCAACAGTCTATATATGTCGTCGATTCAGTGGCCTGCCGCGATAGGGTGGTCCGGTTTGATTCTTAGTGCATGATCGGCTTTTGGGCTATTGCGTGGGCAGATGGGGGTGGCGATCCGCGTGGTGACGCAGGCCAGACAATAGCCTCCGGTGCCGGTGGTCTATATCCAAGCGATGAGTGCGGCCGCTCAGTGTTGTAATAGCGTCTCCATGCCTCGATGATGACCTTTGCTTCAGCGAGGCTGTAGAAGATCTCCCCGTTGAGCAGTTCGTCACGCAGCTTCGAGTTGAAGCTCTCGCAATAACCGTTCTCCCAGGGGCTTCCTCCGTTGGTTGTTGCGGACACGCCCAGCTCAATAGCCCGGCTTGGAAAGCGTCATCCCATCCGGCAACGCCACGCCGACACGACACCGCGACAGGCGCCCCGCAGCCAGGTTGTCGAGAATCACCTTGGCGGCGTCCTCGTAGGTGATCGTCATCCTGCCGAGCGCGTTGCGGAAGGCGAGTGAGGTAGCGATCCACGGCAGCACCCTGGTGTAGGCCGGGAGCGGAACCGGCCAGGTCTCGGTCGAGATGACGAGCCCCTCGTGCGGGCGGCCGTCCGGCGCCTCGACCATTGGCCCGGGGCACAGGACCGACCAGTCGAGACGGCTGCGACGCACGGTCTCGTAGTTGATCGCGTGCAACTGGTAGACGGAAGGGATTTTGGGCAAGCTGACCGTCATCCGCTTCGTGCCCGGTACGTCCAGCAGCGCTGCGCCGGCGAACATCCAGAACCGCCCGTCTTGACCGAGCGCCTCCGCCGCCGCATCGACGATCTGCGACACCAGTCCGGTAAAGCCTCGATCCTGATTGACATGACCGGCGGCGTTGACGGTGGCCTCGTGTCCGGCGATGGCGGCGACCAGCTGGGGGCGGTCGGAAAAGTCGACCTCCCGCACGTCGATCGCCGGATAGGAAGCGGAAAGCACACCGCCGTTGCGGACGATCGCCGTAACCTGATGGCCCTGATCCAGCGCGCCTTTCACAAGCCTTTCACCCGCTTTCCCCGTCGCGCCGAGGATGCAGATCTTCATCGATTCCTCCATAGTACAAGGCCGTGGTCACTCCCGCCGACAGCTTGGGGAGCGTCAATATGGACTGCGGATGTAGTCGGCTCGCCGTCAGCTGAGAGCCGCCGGCGGCAAGTCGGCCGCGGCGAGAATTCGCTCGCCGGCTTCGCGCAGCTCGTCCATCAATCCCTCGACATTGTCGAATATAAGTGCGTGGCCGCTTTTCACCCTGCGCCCCGCGATCAAGACGGCTTCGACGTGCGCGCTCCCGGCTCGCAACACCGTCGCGACGGGATCGTTGTTCGGCCACAGATCGAGCGCACGTCCGTCGATGATCGTCAGGTCCGCCTGCCGGCCGGGAGCGATCACACCCACCTGCGCCGCTAGGCCAAGTGCACGGGCTCCGGCTCCTGTAATCCAATGCAGGGCCTCGATGCGATGAATCCGGACTGTCCCGCTTCGCTGTTCGGTGAGCGTGAGTTCCGCATCCAGCGCACGTTGATGGACCATCGCAACGCCTGCGGCAAAGAGCAGATTGGGTGAAATCGCGCTTTCGATGTCGATTCCGATGGCGGGCGCAATGCCTCGCTTGCGCAATCGACCGGTGATGGGGTGGCCGTGCCCATCGTTCATCTCGACTTCAGGGGTGATCGTAAAATTCACCCCGGCATCGACGAGGCGGTCCAGCAAGTCGTTGCCGATGGTGTTGCCGTGCACGATATTGACGTGGGGTCCGATCAGGCCTTTTTTGATCAGCCCGTGCCAGATTTCCGGTGGACAAACTGGTCCGCCGCTGTGATGCATGGCGGCGATCAGATCGAACTCGCGAGCCAAGGACAGATCAGCCTCGGCAACGTCCGGCGGCGAATAGAGCGGTCCGGCAACGGCCAGGCCGAGCGTCAAGAGGCCGTCTTTCGAAAAGGCTCCGCTGGCCAGCAGACGCTCGATCTCTTCGCGCCGGTGGCCGCTGCCCATCTGGGCCCCATGAAGGACGACGCCGCGGATTCCGGCCTCCTGCAGCGCGGCGATGGCAGCATCGGTGTGGTCCGGCGTCAAATTGGCGTGGCACCAGTCTCCCAGAGTCGTCGTGCCAGACGCGATCTGGGTGACGGCCGCGGCCAGGGTGCCGATATGGACGTCATCGGGCGTCATCTTGGGCACGACTTGTCCATGCATGTAGGCCAGATATTCGAGCAGGTTCCAGTCGAGCGCGATGCC
>NZ_JAZHFT010000044.1:0-35772 GCF_036541425.1 Consotaella aegiceratis | reverse complement strand
GAAGTTCCAATGGCGGATGAGCGCCAAGTGCCGCAAAGCCACACCGATCAAGCCCAAATCGGGCCGCCATCACCAATGACGTCTCTTCAATGCCGCCAAAACGTCGGTTCTTCGAGGTGTCCAGTTGTGGCCGAAACTGGCCTCCGCCGGAGCCTGGGCGATCGCGATGCCTTGCTCCGACCAGGCGGCGTAAATGGCGTCGACCTCCGCCTCCGTCTCGACCTTGAGGCCGATTTCGAAGCCGCCTGCGAGCGCCGCCGGTGCAGGCTGGACGGTGTGCTTGCCCCACAGGCCGAGCATCAGCCCGGATTTGAGCGCGAACAGCGAAAAACCGGGCCGGGAGGCGACCGGCTCGGCGGCGAGCAGCGCCGTATAGAAGCTCTCGCTCTTCTGCGAGTCGTCGACATAGAGCAGGATGTAGTTGGGATGGTTCATGATCGCGGTCCTTGGTTGGTGACGCGAAAGACCATAGCCACCACCACTGCCAGTTTCTGGCAGTATCATTGCTCTTTTCCGGTGCGTTTCCATGAGCGAACGGAGAGCATTGGCATTCCATCCGCGTCATCCTCGGCCACCGTGCCGAAGATCCAGCCAGCGTCGCACCGAAATCCTCGGACCGTCCCGGCGTTCGAGCCGATCGCCCAAGGTCTGGGTCCTCGGGACGGAGCCCGATGACGAAGCGGAAGGGGCTCGGGCTGGTCCTCGACTCACGCCTCGGCATTCGACGCGCAGCCGCAGCGTCTAAAACGGAAGGCGACGCAGCGAGACTAGCCGCCCGGCTGCACGCTTCCTCTCCGCTCCTGCCATTCCTTCATCAGCGCGTGCCGCCTTCGGGGCGAGCGCTCCGTGAGAATCTCGGCGTTGGCGATCCGGTCCGTGCGGAAATGGCGAAAATCCTGGCGCAGTTCGCACCAGGCGGCCACCACCCGCACCTCGTCGAAATAGGCCAGGGCGAAGGGCCAGACGATGCGCTGCGTCGAAACGCCGTCGGCGGTGCGATAGTCGAGGGTAAGCTTGTGTTCCGACCGGATGGCCCTGCGCAGCAAGGGCAGGTCGACGGTGTCGGCCACCCGCCGATCCGGTCCCAGAAGCAGCGTGGACGTGTCGATTTCCGCGCGCAGATCGTCCGGCAGCACGGCGGCGATGCGCGCCAGCGCGCTGCGCGCGGCATCGCGCAGATGATGGTCGGTCCGCTCGGCCACCCAGCGCGATCCCAGCACCAGCGCCTCGATCTCCTCCTGCGAAAACATCAGAGGCGGCAGCATGAAGCCTGGCCTGAGCACGTAGCCGACGCCCGGTTCGCCCTCGATGTGGGCGCCCTGGGCCTGCAGGCTGGCGATGTCGCGATAGAGCGTGCGGATCGAAACGCCGATCTCCTCGGCCAGCACCTTGCCGCTCACCGGCCGACGCCGGACGCGCAGCGCCTGAAGGAGATCGAAGAGGCGTTCGGATCGGGACATGGCATCACTCTACCATCAGATGCTGCCAATTTGTGGCGGCATATCCAGCGCGCGTTTTGCCAACTGGACAATCGTCCCGCGATTGCCTCTCTTGCGAGGTGACCGCCCCCGCCTCTCATAAGGGACCTGCGTCGTTTCATGCTCCAGCCCGAGTTTTCGATCCGCACGCCGGACGGCGATACGCTGCCGCGCAAGGTGTGCACGCATTGCGGCTACGTCGCCTACGACAATCCGAAGGTCGTCGTCGGCTCCGTGGTGCGCCACGAAGGCCGGATCCTGTTGTGCCGCCGTGCGATCGCCCCGCGCGACGGGTTCTGGACGATCCCGACCGGCTATCTGGAATTGAACGAGACGCCGGAGGAGGGCGCCCGGCGCGAGGCGCGCGAGGAGGCCTGCGCCGAGCTTCGCATCGAGCGGCTGCTGGCGCTCTATTCGGTGCCGCGCATCAGCCAGGTGCAGCTGATCTTTCGCGCGGTTCTCGTCGATCCGCACGTCGCCGCGGGGGCTGAAAGCCGGGAGGTGCGGTTCTTCGATGTCGCCAACATTCCCTGGGACGATCTTGCCTTTCCGACCGTCCATTGGGCTCTCAGGCACGACGCCCAGGCCGAGATGGGCGCCCATCCTCTGCCGTTCGGCAATCCCGACGGCGAGGCCGGCGATCGGATGCCGGATGGCCGCATCGTAAGGGAAGGCGAATTGTGAGGAGCCGATGAGCCGAGACGGCGCGATCCCGACCTCCATCCTCGAGCAGTTCACGCGACAGGTCGAGGCCTGCGAGCACCTCGGTTCGCCGTTCACCGCCCGTCTCTGCCGCCTGCTGCCGGACCTTATCGACGACACGACGCTGACCGGGCGCGCCGTCAGGGATTGGACACACGATGGCTTGGCGGCGATGCCGCTTCGATTGACCGGCGCGCTGCACCGCCTCGTTCTGGCCGGCGCCGACACGGGCCTCGCCGCCGTTTACCCGCCGAACGAGGCCACCGACGCCGAACTCTCCGAGGCCATGCGGGCCGCGCTGGCCGGCCACGACGCGGAGATCCGCCGTTGGCTGGATTCGCCGCCGCAGACCAACGAGGTGGCGCGGGCGGCGGGTCTTCTGCCCGGCCTGTTGGTCGCGACCCGCGAGACGGGGCTGCCGCTGGCTCTCTTCGAAATCGGATCGAGTGCGGGGCTCAATCTGAGCCTCGACGCCTTCCGCTACACCTATGGCAACCGAAGCTGGGGTGATCCGGATTCGGCCGTCCACTTGCAGCCGGAGCTGCGCGGGGCCGAGCCGGATCTGACGGGTTCCTTACGGATCGCGGCACGTCGCGGCTGCGATCGCAGCCCGATCCGCATCGAAAATGCCGACGAGCGGCTTCGCCTGCGCGGCTATGTCTGGGCGGACCAGCCCGCGCGTCTTGCCCGGCTCGATGCGGCGTTGGCGCTGGCTCGCGGTGTCGACGCGACGGTGGAGCGTTGCGATGCGGCCGATTTCGCGCGATTGGTGCTGGCCGACCCGCGACCGGGCGTGACGACATGCCTGTTTCACTCGATCGTCTGGCAGTATCTGCCGGAGGCGACCAAGAACGATATCGAGACGGCCGTGCACGGCGCCGGCCGTATCGCCTCGCCGGAGGCTCCGATCGTCTGGCTGACCATGGAACCGGACCGCAATGGGCCCGGCGCCGCGCTTCTGCTGGAGCTTTGGCCGGGCGGCGAGCGCCGCCAACTCGGGCGCATGGACTTTCACGGCCGCTGGCTCGACTGGCGGGCCTGACCGGTCCGCAGCGCGAGGCTATTCCTGCACCTCGTCGGTCGCATCGCGGATCGAGGCGACCAGATCGCCAGGCAGGTTCAGACGCGCCGCCAGCATGTCGAGATAGGCCTTTTCCGCCGGATGGTCGGGATCGATGGCGAGCAGCGAGACCGTGTAGACCTCCGCGGCCGTCGCTTCGTCCGGCACCCGCTCGACCAGTTCGTCGATCGACAGCGGTCGGCGCATCTGATCCATCAGCAAGCCCTTCTCTTCCGCGCCGAGATCGAGGTCCGCGATCTTGCCGAACAAGCCGTCCTGCTCGTCCGCGTCGATATAGCCGTCGGCCTTGGCGGCCGCGATCATCGCCGACAGCATCAGGCTCGCCCGCTCGCCGGCTGCCTCACCGAGGGGATGGAAGCTTGTGCCCTCGACCATCGGGATCTCGCCCTGCAAAGCCGGCGACGCGGCTGCGGAGGCCGAACCCGTCGTCTGCTTGGCCTGGTAGTTCTGCCAGGCCTTGTAGGCGACACCGGCGACCAGAGCCATGCCGCCATATTTGATCGCCTTGCCGCCGAGCTTGCGGCCGCGCTTGCCGGACAGCAGGTAGGTGGCCAGCCCGCCGGCCAGCGCACCCTTCAGCATCGAGCCGCGATCGCCTTGCAGGAGGCCGCCGATCTGGTCCTGCAGGGAGCCGCCCTCTGCCGTTCTGGACGGCGCAGCGCCATCCTGAACGGCGCTGCCCGTGCCGAGAAACTGGTCGAGAAGCTTTTGGGCGTCGATCATCTCTCCGGTCCTTTCCTCATGACGAGATTCGAACCGGATATCGGGATGCCGAAGCGCCCTCGCAACGGCGCTGACAGAGACGTTATTCCTCGCCCTCGAGCGGCTCCAGCGAGTGGCGTTTCAGAAGCGGAAGCTGGAACAGCATGAAGGCGATGGTCAGCGGCATCGTCGCCCAGACCTTGAACGCGACCCAGACGTCGGTGGAGAACATCCGCCAGACCACCTCGTTGAGGACCGCAAGCAGGATGAAGAACAACCCCCAGCGCAGCGTCAGCTTGCGCCACCCCTCGTCATCGAGCCTGAAGGCCTGGTCGAAGACGTAACCGAGGAGCGATTTGCCGAAGAGGAGGCCGCCGAGCAGGATCGCCGCGAACAGCGCGTTGACCAGCGTCGGCTTCATCTTGATGAAGGTGTCGTTATGCAGCCAGAGTGTCAGCGCGCCGAAGACGACGACGAAGATGCCGGTGACCAACGGCATCACCGGCAACGAGCGGGTCAGCGCCCAGGACACGCCAAGCGCGATGACGGTTGCGACCATAAACAGAGCGGTGGCGACGAAGATCGGCCCGCCCAATGCCGCAAGCGCCGGAACGGCGGCGGCGATCGCCTCGCCTTTGGCATTCGCAAAAAAGAAAACCGCCAGAGGCCCGAGTTCCAGTGCCAGCTTGAGAAGCGGGTTGAGCTCCTTGCGGCCCGGCGCGTTGGGCGCCTCTTCGAAGACATGCTGATGTTCGGTCATTGCCGTTCCTGCTGTGGTGCCGTCCTCATATTGGCCCAAATGGTATCGATATGAAGGCCGGAGGCGGTCGATCAGGTCAATTCACGCCGAATCCGCCTCGTTCGAATGCCCTCTTTAGCCCAGGCAAATTTCTTGGCATAAGGAATTGGTTACCAAGTTTCGTCGATGATAGGGGACATCGACGGCAGGGCAGGCTCGATGCCTGTGCCGGAGCGGGCGAATGGCGATGCCGACGCCCATTTGCGTATCGCGCTGGGGAAAGCGATTGACTGCTATAGGAATTGAGGGGATCGGGTTCGATGGGAGACGGCGTTCGCCGGCGCTCCGCATGGCGCCGCGACGTATCGCCTACGCCGGCATTGTCTCGGTTTCGGTCTCGGCGCTGCTGGTCGCCGGCCATTTCGTGAATTCCCACGCCGCGGTCGACGTTGCTGCCGAGCAGAGCCCATGGCCCGGTCTGGAAGATCATGCCGAACTGGCCGAGCGTGGCGACCGCGTGATCCGGCACTCGCCGGAGGACGATCGCGGCGGACGTGTGTTCCATCAGCTTTCAGCCGCCGCTCCGGATACGGATTCGACCCTCGGCGCAGAGCGTCAATCCCGCTATTCCGCTGTGGCGGAGTGGCACAGCATGGCGGATGGCGGCGATCTCGCCTGGCGATCCTCCGAGAGCAAGCAGCCCGAGCGAAGCGGGGAACTTCCCCACCACCAGACGGCGAAGCTCGAAATCGCTTCGGTGCCGGCCGTTTCGGCCGTAACGACCCTTCCGACGGCTCGTCCGCAGCCAAGCGCACCATCCACCCGCCTGGCATCGCTCGACAGACAGCAGGCCATGTCGGCTGTGACGTCCTTGCCGAAAGACGTGGCGGAGGCTCCGATCGAGCGTTCGCTGTCGTCCGCCGGCCAATCCGTCGAGGCCAGCATCGTTGCCGAAACGCCGTCCGTCCTTCTGAAGACGGTGGCCTTGCCGGCCCCGCGACCCGATGTGGTCCCCCAGGAGGCCGTCCAACTGGCGAGCCTGGAGCCGCAAGTGCCGACCGAACGGGATGACGACACCGTTCCCGATGCGATGATCCTGCCCGAGGCACCCCTGCCGCAGCGACGGCCCGCCTACCAGGCTTCCGTGGCGCCGTCCCAGCCGGCTGTGGCGCCCCGACAGCCGGCCGCAGCGCCGAAGGAGCCGTCTGCGACGCTCGCCTATGCGCGGCCCGAAACGGCTGTCGAGAAGAAGGAGAGCTTCTTCAGCAAGCTCTTCAACCACGACAGCGGGTCGCAACTGCCCGGAGCCCGCAGCGGTATCGCCGTCTACGACATCAAGGCCGCCACCGTCTATCTGCCCAACGGCAAGACGCTCGAAGCGCATTCCGGCCTGGGTCAGATGCAGGACAACCCGCGCTATGTGAACCAGAAGAACCGTGGCCCGACGCCGCCGAACGTCTATAATCTCGTGATGCGCGAGGCCCGCTTCCACGGCGCGGAAGCGATCCGGCTGCTGCCGTCGGACGGCAAGAAGAAGTTCAACCGCGACGGCCTTCTCGCCCACCCCTACATGTATATCGGTGGCGGGGACCGCTCCCAGTCGAACGGCTGCGTGGTGTTCGAGGATTATTCGAAGTTTCTGGCGGCCTTCAAGCAGGGCCAGGTCAAGCGTCTGATCGTGGTGCCCACCCTCGACGAACTGCCGACCTACATGGCGGCCCTATAGGCGAAAATCGATGAGCGGGCGGCCGTAGGAGGCCGACGTCTGCGGCGATCGATCTTCGCCGTCTACGGGCTCTGCGATCTGTGCCGCGAGACTACCCCGCCAATCCGGCGATCGCCTGGGCAAAGTCCCTGGCTTTGAAGGGCTCCAAATCGTCGATGCCCTCGCCGACGCCTACGAAATAGACCGGCAGCTTGTGCTTGGCGGCGATGGCGACCAGGATGCCGCCGCGCGCCGTGCCGTCGAGCTTGGTCATCACGAGGCCGTTGACGCCGGCCACGTTGCGGAAGATTTCGACTTGGCTGAGCGCGTTCTGGCCGGTCGTCGCGTCGAGCGTCTGGAGCACGGTGTGCGGCGCGTCCGGCTCTCGCTTGCGCAGCACGCGGACGATCTTTTCCAGCTCCGCCATCAGCTCCGCCTTGTTCTGGAGCCGACCGGCCGTGTCGATAATGAGGACGTCCGAGCCGTTGGCGAGCGCCGCGTCGTAGGCTTCGAAGGCAAGGCCGGCGGCGTCGGCGCCGATCTGCTTGGCGATCACCTCCGAGCCGGTGCGCTCGCCCCAGATCTTGAGCTGTTCGACGGCCGCGGCGCGAAACGTGTCGCCGGCGCAGAGCGTCACCTTGAGGCCGCCGCGCGTCAGCTTGGCGGCGAGCTTGCCGATGGTCGTGGTCTTGCCGGTGCCGTTGACCCCCACCACCAGAACGACATGGGGCTTCTTGTCGAGGTTGAGTTCCAGCGGCACGGCAACGGGAGCGAGCGCGGTCTCCACCTCTTCCGCCAGGATCGAGCGCACCGCATCGCCGGAAATTTCCTTGCCGAAGCGGCCTTCGGACAGTCGGTCGGTGATCTTCATCGCCGTTTCGACGCCGAGGTCGGCCTGGATCAGCACATCCTCGAAATCCTGTAGCGTGTCTTCATCGAGCCGCCGCTTGGTGAAGAGCGCGGTGATCGAGCCCGAGAGCTGGTCGGAGGAGCGGGCAAGCCCCTGGCGCAGGCGCTGGTACCAGGGAACCCGAGGCGCCGGTGCGATCTCCACCGGCGCGGCCGGAGCGGCGCGGCGGCGCCAGCCGTCCTCGGGGATCGGGGCGAGGGGCGGCACGGCGGCCGGCAACGGCTCGGCGGGAATTCGGGCGACGCCGCCATCCGCTTCGAGAAGCGTCGTCTCGGCTTCGGCCACCGCAGCATCGTCGGGCGCGGGCGCGTCCTCCTCTTCTTCGGGAGGAAGGGGGGCATCGAGCCAGGAGAAATCCGCCTCCGGCTCGTCCTCCTCGTCCGCCGGCTCGTCGGCGGATGTCTCCGGCGCGGCCACGTCCTGCACCGGCGTGGCGACCGGTTCGTTCAACTCGTCTCGGCGCTCGGCCTCCACGGTTTCATCGGCGGGTTCGACAGGCTGCTCCAGCCAGGAAAAGTCCGCCGAAGGCTCCTCGGTCGCCTCGGATGCGTCTTCCAGCCAGGAAAAATCGGCTTCGGATTCGGCCTTCGCGACTGCGTCGGGGGCTGGCTCCGAAATGTCCTCGGAGGTTTCCAGGCTTTCCGGCGCGACAGGCCCTTCCGGCACGACGGGTTCTTCCGCGACCGGCTCTTCCGCGACCGGCTCTGCAGCGGCCGGTTCTCCGGGTTCAACCGGCTCGATCGCTTCCAAGGCGGGCGCGGAAGCGTCATCGAGAGGCAGTTCCTCTGCCGGTGCTCGCTCGTCGGTCGGAGCAGGGAGCTCGACGGTCGGGACAACCGGATGCGTGGTCTCGGCCTCCGGCCCCGTCGGCTGGTCGTCCGATCCGAAGGAAAAGATCCGCCGGAAAAAGCCCGTCTTCTCAGCCATGATTCGTCCTTGCCATGCGGCTCAGGCCGCGAGCGTCGCGCGCGCGGGCTCGGCGATCAGCCGTTCGCCGTCTTCGTCGGTGACGGTCGTTGCGACGATCGCGCCGGGGGCGCCGTCGCTGACCGCACACGGGGTGAAGTCTTCCGTTCGGCCGAGGCCTTCGCGCTCGATCAACACCCGTTGCGAGGTTCCGACGAGCTGCGTCAGATGCGCCTGATAGGCGGCGTCGCCTGCGGCGCGCAGACGCGCCGCGCGCTCCTTGACGAGCGGCCGCGGCAGCTGCGGCATGCGCGCGGCCGGCGTTCCCTCGCGCGGGCTGAACGGGAAGACGTGGAGCAGCGTCAGCCCGCAGTCCTCGACCAGCTTGAGCGAATTTTGAAACATCGCTTCGGTCTCGGTCGGAAAACCGGCGATGATGTCGGCGCCGAACACGATGTCGGGTCTGGCGGCGCGCATCGCCTCGCAGAAGCGAATGGCGTCGTCGCGCAGATGGCGCCGCTTCATCCGCTTCAGGATCATGTCGTCGCCGGCCTGCAGCGACAGGTGCAGGTGCGGCATCAGGCGGGCTTCCGAGGCGATCGCCTCGACCAGCGCTTCGTCGGCCTCGACGGAATCGATCGACGAGAGGCGCAGACGCTTCAGCTCCGGCACGTGGGTAAGGATCGCCTGGACCAGCGTGCCGAGCCGCGCTTTGCCCGGCAGGTCGGCGCCATAGCTCGTCAGGTCGACGCCGGACAGCACGACTTCGCCGTAGCCGCCGTCCACCAGGCGTTTGACCTGATCGACCGCCGCGCCCATCGGGACGGAGCGCGAATTGCCCCGCCCAAAGGGAATGATGCAGAAAGTGCAGCGGTGATCGCAGCCGTTCTGCACCTGGACGATGGCGCGCGCCCGGCCTTCGATGGCGTCGACCATGTGTCCGGCCGTCTCGGTGACGCTCATGATGTCGTTGACGCGGATCTTTTCCTGCGTCGAGACCCCAAAATCGGGAAGGGCCCGATAGGCCGTGGCCGAGAGCTTCTCCTCGTTGCCGATCACCGCGTCGACCTCGGCCATCGACGCGAAGCGTCCCGCCTCGGTCTGGGCCGCGCAACCCGTAACGATGATCCGGGCCTCGGGGTTCTCGCGCCGCGCCTTGCGCACGGCCTGGCGTGCCTGGCGCACCGCTTCGGCCGTCACCGCACAGGTGTTGATCAGGATGGCGCCGCGACCGTCCTCGCCGAGGCCGGCTTCGGCCGCCTCGCGCTTCATCACCTCCGCCTCGTAGGTGTTGAGGCGGCAGCCGAACGAGATCACTTCGACGCCCATCTAGAGCGCCTCCGGTACGGTCTCTTGGTCGCGTTCATAGGCGCCGGTCGCCGGATCGAGGCGGCCCGACCATTCCCATTCGCTCGGACCGGTCATGACCACGCGGTCGTCGGTGCGCCACTCGATCAGCAGGTCGCCGCCGGCCGGCACGGTCACCGCCACGGTGCGGTCGGTGCGCTTCAGCCGGGCCGCGGAAACGGCTGCGGCACAGGCGGCCGAGCCGCAGGCGCGCGTCAATCCCGCACCTCGCTCCCAGGTGCGGATCGTCATCGCGCTGCGGCTGGTGATCCGCGCAATCGTGATGTTGGCCCGCTCGGGAAAGATCGGATGGTTCTCCAGGATCGGGCCAAAGCGTTCGAGATCGTAGGACCACACGTCGTTATCGACCCAGAAGATCGCATGCGGATTGCCCATCGAGGCAACGGACGGCGAGTGCAGCACGGGCGCGTCGATCGGGCCGATCTGCAGCTCGATGCGCCGCGTGTCGCGAAATTCCTCGGCGAGTGGGATTTCGTTCCAGGCGAAGCGCGGCTGGCCCATGTCAACCGAAATCAGTCCGTCGGGATGCTCTTCGGCATTGAGCAGGCCGGCGACGGTCTGGAAAGTGAAACGCGTCTGGCCCGTCTCGGCCGACAGCGCCGCGACGACGCAACGCGTACCGTTGCCGCAGGCCTGCGCCGCCGAGCCGTCGGCATTGAGAATGCGGATGAAGGCGTCGGTTCCCTGCACCTTCGGATCATGGATTGCCATGATCTGATCGAAATGCGTTTCCGGCCTCGCAGCCAAGGCGCGCGCGGCCTCCGGCGTGATGCGATCCGCACGCCCCCTCATATCGGCAACGAGGATTTCGTTACCGAGCCCGTTCATCTTCGCAAAGGGCAACCAGTCGGACATCAGAGAAAGCGGTCAGCGGTCAAAACGATATCGATCGTCCGCCTATATGGCAAAGTTGAAGCCGCAATGCCACCGGCAGCGCCCGCCGCCCGACGCGTCTCCGCTTATCGCCCTTGAGTGACCGGCATCTATTCGATGGCGAACAGCGGTGCCGTGGCCTTCCAGGCGCCGTCCTTGTCGCGCACCGACAGGCGATAGCTCGTGTCGCGCTCGACATCCCCGGGCAGTTCGACGGAGGCCTGGAGTGTGCCCTCCGGCGTGGTGTGCGCCTCGTCGAGAACCGTGTAGGCCGAGCGACGGCCACCACCGGCGATGACGACGTCTACGTCCTTCGGCAGGCCGGTGGCCGACAGCGTCACGGTGCTGCCGGGCGCACCGCTCTCCGGTTCGATCGACACGTCGGCCGGTTCCTCGCCGTCCGTGACGCCGATCTTTTGGCCGAGATCGCGCACCCGCTGATTGATCTGCGGATTGCGCTCCAGGAAATCGTTGACTGACGAGCCGATGGCCGAGCCGACCCCCTGCGCCGCCTGGCCCAACTCCTCGCCCGCCTGGTCCGCCAGCGAGCCCAGTCGTTTCATCGCCCCGCCCGCGGTCGTCGTCAGGTCGACGGTCGATCCGACGGCGAGGTCGTCCGATCCCTGGATCGAGGGGTTGGCGCGCAGGATCGTGAACTCGCTTACGTCGCAGCGATCGGCAATGGCGCTGATCGTATCTCCCGGTTCGACGACGGTTTGGTCGCCGCAGTCGCCCGCAACATCCTGGGCGAGGGCCGGAGCGCAAAGGGCGGTGAGCGGAATGGCAACGGCGATCAACTTCAGCATCGGACACGATCCTTCTTGGCTGTCTGTAAGACAAGGATTCAACCCGTGCTTCGCGGCGATGGTTCCGCTCGTCAGACTTACGGTTTGGTCAGCTCAGCCTCATGATCGGTCGCTGCCGTGGTCAGGGCGTCGGCCGCAAGCGGCGGCATCGGCGGCCCGTCGATCGAATGCGGCAGCGTATGGACGAGGCCCGGGCGCGCCGCGACAAAACGTTGCGGGTCCACCTGCCATTTGGCGAGCGCTGCGGCGAGTCGCCGAACGGGCTCGTCCACCGCCTCGTCGGTGAGCTGGAAGGTGCCCCAATGGCTGCCGAGCACCATTTCCGCTTCGAGGAAGCGGGCGGCCCGCACCGCCTCGTCCGGGTCCTGATGCTGGGGCGCCATGAAGAAGCGGGGCGCATAGGCGCCGATCGGCAGCATCGCGAGTTTGGGCGGCCCATGCCGCTCGCGCGCCGCACGATAGTTGGCGCCGCCGAAAAACCCGGAATCGCCGACGACATAGATCAGCCCGGCCGGCGTATGGACGGCGAAGGAGGCCCAGAGCGTCATGCGGCGGTCGTAGAGGCCGCGCGCGCCCCAATGGTGCGTCGGCTCGAAGGTGATTGCCACGGAGGGGTTCAGCATCGCGCGATCCAGCCAGTCATAGGCTTCGATCCTGGCATCCGGGCAGAAGCGGTGAATCAGGGCGTCGTTGCCGAGCGGTGTGACGAAGCGCGGCTGGAAGCGCGCTTGCAGCCGCCGCAGCGTCGCCCGGTCCATGTGGTCGTAATGCGAATGGGAGACGCACACCACGTCGATCGGCGGCAGATCGTCGAAGCCGATGCCCGGCGCGTTGTGCCGCTTGGGTCCGAGCCGTTCGAAGGGCGAGCAGCGCTCGGACCAGACCGGATCGAAGAGCATGTTGAGGCCGCCCGTCTGAAGCAGCAGCGATGCATGGCCGACGAACGACAGACGCGCGGCGTCGCCGTCGACGCGCTCCGGCGGCCGATCGGGCGGGAAGGGACTCGGAAACGACTCCGGCCATGCGGCCGGTCGATTCTTCAGCCGCCAGCGCAGGAGCTGGCTCGCCTGGCCGGGCCCCTCGCCACCGGGATTGAAAAACAGCCTGCCGTCGAAATGGTCGCTTTCGGGCCCTCGATAAAAGGGGTTGGCGCGGGACAGTAAGGGCATGAGACAACCTTGGGAGGGCGGAACGCTCCCGCCATGTAGGACCTCGCATCCGGTTTCGCAGCGGGGGCCGTCATCGCCTTTTGATTTCGGCGAATGTCGATAGGGCTTGCGGTCGCCTTGGCGACGGGACAGTGCCGGTCTATGAGGGTCAGCCGAGGTGGCCGTCCCAGTCCGCCTGTCACGCCCCGATCCTTCCCTTCCCTCGCTTTGGGAAATCCCTCTGGATTCCGTCGTGCTGCATTTTCCACGAACCGGCGCAAGCCGGCCGCACAAGCATATGTCGCCTTCTGCCCGCGTTATGGCGAAGTTTCGCCAGCGTTTCCGGTCCAGCGAAATCTGGTTCGTGGTCATCGCGGTGGTCGTCGGCGCGCTGGCCGGTATCGGAACCGTGGTGCTGGAGGTGGCGGCGCAGGCGACCCAAACGCTCCTCTACGACCTCCCGGATGGCGCGCGTCTGAGCACTCAAACGGAGATCGTCCCCCTGCGTCTGCTCGCTTTGCCGGCGGGCGGATTGGCGCTGGTTCTGTTCAGCCAACTGGTCCGGGCGCGTCGGCGGGCCCTGGTCGACGCCGTCGAGGCCAATGCCTTGCATGGCGGCCGGATGTCGGTCGTCGACAGTATGGTCATCGCCGGCCAGACGCTGATCTCCAACGGCTGTGGCGCTTCGGTGGGCCTGGAAGCGGCCTATGCGCAAATGGGCAGCGTGTTCGCTTCGATTGCCGGCTTGCGGCTCGGCCTGCGCCGGTCGGACGTGCGCACGCTCGTGGGGGCTGGCGCCGGCGCGGCGATCTCGGCGGCGTTCGGAGCGCCTCTGGCGGGCTGCTTCTATGCCTTCGAAATCGTCATCGGCGCCTATACGCCGTCGGCGATCGCGCCGGTGGCGGCCGCATCCTTGAGCGGCACTCTCGTAGCCCAAGCGCTCGGTGCCCATCCCTATGCGATCGGCTACGACGGGGTGGGACACGTCGCTTCGACCGACTATCTCGTGTTCGTCGCGCTCGGCGCGCTTCTCGGCCTCGTCGCGATCGTACTAATGTATGCGATCTCGGTATTGGAAGGGGTTTCCCGGCGATTGCCGCTGGCAAACTGGCTCCGGCCGGTGATCGGCGGCGTGCTGATGATGCCGCTCGCCCTGGTGACGCCCCAGGTGCTTTCCTCGGGGCATTCGGCTCTCGCCGTGGACGTCTCGATCGGCGGATCCGTCGCGTTCCTGGCCAGTGTCTTCCTGGCCAAATCTTGCGCTTCCGCGATCAGCCTCGGCTTCGGCTATCGCGGCGGCCTGTTCTTCGCCTCGCTTTTCCTGGGAGCGGTCGCAGGCCGGCTCTATGGCGTGCTCCTCCAGCAACTCGCCGGCTATGTGGTGATCGATCCGGCCCAATCGGCATTGGTCGGCATGGCCGCCCTGGCGGTCGCCATCATCGGCGGACCGATCACCATGGCCATGCTGGTGCTGGAGGCGACCCAGGACCTCGCCATCACCGGTGTGGTGATCGCCGCGACGCTGGTGGCCAGCACCGTGGTGAGAGTTCTCTTCGGCTACTCCTTCTCGACCTGGCGGCTGCATCTTCGCGGTGAAACGATCCGCAGCGCACGCGACGTCGGCTGGATTCGCACTCTGACGGCGGGCCGGATGATGCGCCGCGAGACGCGGGCCGTCCCCGGCTCGATCAGCATCGGCGAATTCCAGCGCCGGTTTCCGCTGGGATCGACGCAACGCGTCGTGCTGCTCGACGCCTCGGGTCGCTACGCCGGAATCGTGCTGACCGCGAGCGCCTACGGCGAGACCGTCGATCCGGCGGAGCCGGCCGATAGCCTGGCGATCCTGCAGGACGCCGCGCTGACGCCGGAGATGAACATCGTCGACGTCATGCACAGCTTCGACGTTGTCGGCAGCGACGAGTTTGCCGTGGTCGCGCCGGACCGGACCGTGCTCGGCCTCTTGTCGGAGACTTACGTCCGCAAGCGGTACGCCGAGGAACTGGAAAAGGCCCAACGCGAGCTTTTCGGCGAGGGAAACCGGCGATAGGCACGAGCCTGTGCCTCGCCGCCCTTGTTGGCGACCGGCGCCGTTCAGCCGTTTCTGTAGAGGTAGGAATAGCCGTTGATCGCGGGCACGCCGCCGAGATGGGCATAGAGCACCCTCGATCCGGCGGGGAAATAGTCCTTCTGGACCAGGTCGATCAGGCCCTGCATGGATTTGCCCTCGTAGACCGGGTCCGTCATCATGCCTTCCGTCCGCGCCGCCAGGCGGATCGCCGCGTTGGTCTCCTCGGACGGTATGCCATAGGCCGGGTAGGCATAGTCGGCGATCAGCGTCAGATCGGCGTCGGTAAGGTCGCGGCCCAGGCCGACGAGATCGGCGGTGCTGCGCGCGATCTCCAGCACCTGGGCGCGGGTCTGCTCCAACGTCGCCGAGGCGTCGATGCCGACCACCTTGTCGGCCCGCCCGTCCTTGGCGAAGCCGACCAGCATGCCGGCATGGGTCGAGCCGGTGACGGTGCAGACGACGACATAGTCGAATTGGAAGCCGAGTTCGGCTTCCTGGGCGCGCACCTCTTCGGCAAAGCCGACGAAACCGAGCCCGCCGAGCTTGTGAACCGAGGCGCCTGCGGGGATGGGGTAGGGCGTGCCGCCTCTGGCCCTGACGTCCTCCAATGCCCGCTCCCAGCTCTCGCGGATGCCGATGTCGAAGCCCTCGTCGACCAGTTCGATCTCGGCGCCCATGACGCGGCTCATCAGGATGTTGCCGACCCTGTCGTAGACGGCGTCGGGGAAGGGCACCCAGCTCTCCTGGACCAGTCGGCACTTCATGCCGAGCTTGGCCGCGACGGCCGCCACCTGGCGCGTATGGTTGGACTGGACGCCCCCGATGGTGACCAGCGTATCGGCCCCTTTCGCGATGGCGTCCGGCACGATGTATTCCAGCTTGCGGATCTTGTTGCCGCCGAAGGCCAGGCCGGAATTGCAGTCCTCGCGCTTGGCGTAGATCTCGACCTTGCCGCCGAGATGAGCGGACAGGCGCGGCAGCTTTTCGATCGGCGTGGGGCCGAACATCAGCGGATAGCGTTCAAATTTTTCAAGCATGGAAGCGGCTCCAGACCGGGAAGAGGATGCCGCAAACGCTAAACGAAATGCCGCGAAAGGTGCTTTCAAAGTTGAGCGGATCATGCGATGAAAATCATCAGAAGATCGGGCTTCTGAGGCTTTAAGGAACATTCAGTTGAGAAATTATGGAAGAATCTCTCGCCGAGCTTGATAAGGCGGATTTGCGGCTTCTTCGCTTGCTGCAAAAGGACGGGCGCCTGTCCAACGCCGACCTCGCCGAAAAGGCCGGGCTATCGCCCGCCACGTGCCATCGGCGGGTGCGCGCACTCTTCGATCGTCGACTGGTCCGCGGTGTGCGCGCCGAGATTGCGCCTGAAAAGGTCGAGCGCGGAACCCTGGTGATGGTCGGTGTCGTTCTCGACCGCTCGACGCCGGAAAGCTTCTCGGCTTTCGAGACGGCGATCAAGGCTTTGCCCTTTGTACTCGACTGCCATCTGGTGGCCGGTGACTTCGACTATTTCCTCAAGATCAGGGTCCGGGACATCGCGGATTTCAACCGCCTGCACGGGCGCGAGCTTCTGGTCCTGCCGGGCGTGCGCCAGACCCGCACCTTCTTCGTCATGAAGGAAGTGATCGATAACGCGCCGCTGGATTTTTAGCCGGCAGGCCTCGGCCGGGGCCTTCATCGGCATCCTGCGGGTTTGACTTTTTCGCCGTTTTGGTGTTTGAGCCCGGAAATTCCGCGTTCGTGTCGTCCACGAGCCGCCGACCGGTGCCTGTCAGCGAGGCAGGATGCCGGAGGTCCCCATCCGCCAGCGAGTTTCGCCCGCGGATGCGTTTTGCGTTGGGCTGTCGAGCCCGGCGAGGTCCATCGGCGGTTTGCGTTCGGCGGCTCGGTGCCCCACCTTTCGGTGCGATACCGAAGGATGAAGCAAGGAAGCCTGATGTTCGATTCTCTGCAGGACCGCCTCGGGTCCATTCTGAACGGCCTCACCGGCCGCGGTGCGCTGTCCGAAAAGGACGTGAACGCCGCGCTGCGTGAGGTGCGTCGGGCGCTGCTGGAGGCCGACGTCGCGCTGGAGGTGGTGCGCGGCTTCACCGATCGCGTGCGCGAGAAGGCCGTCGGCGCGGAGCTTCTGAAGTCGATCAAGCCTGGCCAGATGGTCGTCAAGATCGTCCATGACGAGCTCGTCGCCACCCTGGGCGAGACCCAGGAGGCGATCGATCTCAATGCGCCGGCGCCGGTCGTTCTGATGATGGTCGGCCTGCAGGGCTCGGGCAAGACGACCACCTCGGCCAAGATCGCCAAGCGTTTGACGGAGCGCCAGCGCAAGAAGGTGCTGATGGCTTCGCTCGACACGCGCCGGCCGGCCGCGCAGGAGCAGCTCAAGGTCCTCGGCGAGCAGACCGATGTCGCGACGCTGCCGATCATCGACGGCCAGGACCCGGTGGCGATCGCCTCGCGCGCCACCCAGGCGGCCAGGCTCGGCGGCTATGACGTCGTCATTCTCGACACCGCCGGCCGCACCCATATCGACGAGCCGCTGATGGTGGAGATGGCCGAGATCAAGGCCAAATCCGCGCCGCACGAAATCCTGCTGGTCGCCGATAGCCTGACCGGCCAGGACGCCGTCAACCTCGCGCGCTCCTTCGACGAGCGGGTCGGAATCACCGGCATCGTCTTGACCCGCGTCGACGGCGACGGGCGCGGCGGCGCGGCGCTCTCCATGCGGGCCGTCACCGGCAAGCCGATCAAGCTGATCGGTACCGGCGAGAAGATGGATGCGCTGGAGGACTTCCATCCCTCGCGCATCGCCGACCGCATCCTCGGCATGGGCGACATCGTCTCCCTGGTGGAGAAGGCGGCGGAAAACATCGACGCGGAAAAGGCCGCGGCGATGGCCAAAAAGATGCAGTCGGGCAAGTTCGACATGAACGACCTCGCCGAGCAGATCCGCCAGATGCAGAAGATGGGCGGCATGGGCGGCCTGATGGGCATGATGCCCGGCATGGGCAAGATGAAGGATCAGATCGCCGCGGCCGGCCTCGACGACAAGATGTTCAAGCGCCAGCTCGCCATCATCTCGTCGATGACGCCGGGCGAGCGCAAGAATCCCGACCTGCTGAAGAACAGCCGCAAGAAGCGCATCGCTGCCGGCTCCGGCACCAGCCCTGCCGACATCAACAAGCTCTTGAAGATGCACCGCCAGATGGCCGACGTCATGAAGGCGATGGGCAAGGGCAAGGGCGGCATGATGGGCAAGATGATGAGCGGTCTGGCCGGCAAGATGGGCCTGCCCGGTGGCGGCATGCCCGGAATGGGGGGTATGCCGGACCTGTCCAAGATGGACCCCAAGGAACTCGAAGCCATGGCCAAGGCCGCCCAGGGCGGAGGCCTCCCTGGCATGCCGAAAGGATTGCCGGCGGGGCTCGGAGCGCCCGGCGGCTTCCCTGGCATGCCGGGCGGACGGATGCCCGGACTGCCGGGTCTGCCGGGGAAGAAGAAATAGGGGCTCAAGCGAGCTCCCGATCCACCACAGCAACGCAAAGACAAACCAACCAAGGACAATGCAATGCCCCTGAAAATGCGTCTCGCCCGTGCCGGCTCCAAGAAGCGGCCCTATTACCACATCGTCGTCGCCGACGCCCGCAGCCCGCGCGACGGCCGCTTCATCGAGCAGGTCGGCGCCTGGAACCCGATGCTGCCGAAGGATGCCGAGCGCGTCACCCTGAAGGAAGAGCGCATCAAGCATTGGCTCGGCGAAGGCGCTCAGCCGACCGATCGCGTTCTGCGCTTCCTCGACCAGGCGGGCATCGCCAACCGTCCGGCGCGCTCGAATCCGAAGAAGGCCGAGCCCGGCAAGAAGGCGCAGGAGCGTCTCGCCGAGAAGAAGCAGCGTGAGGAAGACGCCAGGGCTGCGGCCGAGGCGGCTGCCGCCGAGCCGGCGGACGGCGAGGCTGCGGCATAAGATCGCTGCATCGAACGATTAAAGAGCGCTGCTTCGGCGGCGCTCTTTTTGTATCAATCTTTACGAAAGCGCTACGCCCTCTGGTTTATCCTGTTGACTGATTATCGGGCAAAGTGTCTACCTGCAGCCCCTGTCCGGCTGAGGTATTCGGAGATCGATGCATGGAAACAGGTGGTCGCGACGCATTGGATCTGGCGGCAGCCATTTCCGGCGGTCCGGACGATTTCTTCGAGTTGTCGCCCGTGCCTCTGTGGCTGGAGGATTTCAGCGGCGTCAAGCGGTTGTTCGAGGCGTGGCGCGCCGCCGGCGTCGAGGACCTGCGCTCCCATCTTCTGGCCGACGCCGAGCGCGTCGCCGCCTGCTCCCGCTCGATCAAGGTGATTACCGTCAACCGCCGGACGCTCGATCTCTTCGAGGCCGACGACGTCGCCCAGCTCGTCGGCGGTCTCGACCGGGTGTTTCGCGACGATATGCTGGCCACCCACATCGAAGAGCTTTCGCAGCTCTGGGAAGGACGCGCCGAATTCGTCGGCTTGGCCGCCAACTATACGCTGTCCGGCCGGCGCCTCGATGTCCAATTGAAGGGGCGGATCCTGCCCGGTCACGCGGACGATTGGAGCCGCGTTCTCGTCTCCACCGAAGACGTCACCTCGCGCGAGACGGCCCGCCGCAATCTGGTGATCAGCGAGCAGTTCGCGCGCGGCCTGTTCCAGCATTCGCCGGTTTCGCTGTGGGTCGAAGATTTCAGCGCCGTCAAGGAGCTGATGGACGGCGCGCGTGCCGGCGGCATCGTCGACTTCCAGACCTTTCTCGACGTCCACCCCGAATTCATCCGACGTTGCATGAGCGAGATAAGGGTGATGGAGGTCAATCAGCAGACGCTCGACCTGTTCTCCGCCTCCGACACCGATCACCTGATCAGCAATCTCGACCAGGTCTTCCGCGGCGCGATGGAGTCGAATTTCAAGGAGCAGCTGATCGACCTGTGGAACGGCAAGCTGTTCCAGCAGCGCGAGGTGGTGAACTACACATTGAACGGCGAAGAGCTGTGCCTGCACATGCAGTTCTCGGTGCTTCCCGGCTACGAGCGCAACTGGTCGCTGGTCCAGGTGGCGCTGACCGACATCACCGCGCGCAAGAAGGCCGAAGCCTATCTGGAATATCTCGGCAAGCACGACGTTCTGACCAAGCTGCACAATCGCTCGTTCTTCGTCGACGAGCTCAACCGCCTGGAACGCAAGAACATGGCGCCCGTCGCCATCGTCATCGCCGATCTCAACGGGCTGAAGCAGGCCAACGACACGCTTGGCCATGCCGCCGGCGACGAGCTGCTGCGGCGCGCCGGAGAGGTGCTGCAAAAGGCGGTGATCAAGCCCTATTCGGTGGCGAGAATCGGCGGCGACGAATTCGCGGTGGTGATGCCGGGCGTCAGTGAAGACGAGGTCAACGACATGATCGACGCGATCGAGCAGCTCGTGGAGATCAACAACCGGTTCTACTCGGAGCCGGCGTTGAGCTTTGCCGTCGGCGCGGCGATCGCCGGACCGGGCGAACGTCTGGAGGATGCGGCCAAGCGGGCCGACGAACGGATGTACGACGTCAAGCGGCTGCACTATGCCGAGCCGGGCGTGGAACGGCAGGAGCGCCGCCCCGGCAACATCGGCCGTCCCATGGCGTGACGGCGACGGAGCGCCGGCGGCCGCTTTCGACACTTCCGGGTTGACGCACGGCGCCGGCTTGCGCAGAGGGGAGACGATGCCGAGGCGCGGCCGTTGTCCGCGGCTTCGGCGAATTCAGTCCTCCATCCGCGCGAGCGCCGTCCGTGTCCGATAAAACGCCCCCCTCTCATCCCGTCCTCCTTGGCGTCGTCGGCGGCGCCCATGGCATCAAGGGCGAGGTGCGGGTGCGCTCCTTCACCGACGAACCGACCGGCATCGGCGCTTACGGCCCGCTCTACGACGAGGACGGGCGCCGTTATTCCGTCGTGTCGGCGCGGGAGCAGAAGTCCGTCGTCGTCGTCCGTTTCGCCGAAATCGGCGACCGCAATCAGGCCGAAGCGCTCAACGGGCGCGAACTCTTCGTCGACCGCTCGGCGCTGCCGGCCGAAGACGACGACGAATTCTACCAGGCCGATCTCATCGGCATGGCGGCCGAGACGGTGGCGGGCGAACCGGTGGGAACGGTCGTCGCCTTCCACGATTTCGGCGCCGGCGACGTGATCGAGATCGCGCCGGAAGGCGGCGCCACCGTGATGGTCCCCTTTTCCGAGGCCGCCGTGCCCGAGATCGACGCGGAGCGGGGCGTTCTCGTGGTCGAACCGGTGGCGGCCGGTCTCGTCGATGCCGAAGAGGCGGATGACGGTGCCCGGCGCGAGGAGGATCGATGAGCTTTCGCGCCACCGTCCTCACCCTCTACCCGGAGATGTTTCCTGGCCCGCTCGGCGTTTCGCTCGCCGGCCGGGCGTTGGAGCGCGGCGATGCCGGGCTGGAGACGGTTCAGATCCGCGACTTCGGCATCGGCCGCCATCGCATGGTCGACGACACGCCCTCCGGCGGCGGTCCCGGCATGGTCATGCGCGCCGACGTGCTGGCCCGCGCCATCGACCATGCGGCGCCAGCGGAGGACCGTCGTCCGAAGCTCTTGATGTCGCCGCGCGGCCGGCCGCTGACCCAGTCGCGGGTGCGCGAGCTTGCGGCCGGTGAAGGGGCGGTGATCGTCTGCGGCCGCTTCGAGGGCGTCGATGAGCGAGTGATCGAAGGACGGAGCCTCGAGGAGATCTCGGTTGGCGACTACGTGCTTTCGGGCGGCGAAATGGCGGCGATGGTCCTGCTCGACGCGGTGATCCGGCTGCTGCCGGGGGTGATGGGCAACGTCGCCTCGGGCGAGACCGAAAGCTTCGAGACAGGCCTCCTGGAGCACCCGCATTATACCCGTCCCGCCGAATGGGAAGGGCGGTCGATCCCCGCCGTTCTCACCTCCGGCGACCACGGTGCGGTGGAGCGCTGGCGTCTGGCCGAGGCGGAACGGATCACGCGCGAGAGGCGCCCGGACCTTTTGCCCGATCGCTCGTGACACTTGGTGTGAGACCGTCCAAACGAAACGGTCCGGGGCGATAGGGCCCCAGACCGTTCCCATTCCGTTGAGCGGCAATGCGCCGTCAGATGAAGAGCTCCTTGAGGCCGTGTCTCTGACGGCCGCCGATCACCGCCGCCACGGCTGCGACGAAGGCGCCGATCACCATCGAGAGGGCCGTCAGCAGGGAGGCTCCGGAGGCCGCGGCACGGGCATCGTCCGCCGCCTGCTTGGCCTGCTGCTTGGCGTCGTCGATCTGGGCGAGGACGGTATCGACCCGCGCCTGCGCGTCGGGCTCGGACAGGCCGGATTCACGGCTGACCAGTTGAGCCAGATATTGCCTGTCTTCGTCGCTGACGGTGCCAGCCAGCGCATCGTGCGACAAGATCCGAACGGCTTCCGCACGAACGTCGGCATCGTCGTTCGGCGCTGTGGAGCCTGCAGGCGCCCGGAACAGCATGTCGGTGAAGTAGCCGATCGCATCGTCGTCATCGGATGCTGCGGCGTTGGCCCCCGCGGTGACGCCCGCCTGCGCCGCGCCGCCGGCGACGGTCGACGCCGCCTGCACGCCGCCCGATATCACTGCCGCCACACCGGACGACAGCAGCCAAACGACGGCGATGGTGGCGAGAGCCCAGCTCATGAAGCCATGGGCCGTATCGCGGAAGTAGATTTCATCGGAGTAGTCGTCGGCCCAGCGGGTCCGAAGCCGACCGGTCAGATAGCCGCCGAAGGCAGCGGAGAGCCATTGAACCAGAACCAGCCATATGGCCGCCGAGACCGCGAAGCCCGTGGCGCTGACGCCGTCGCCGGAGAACGGCGAAACGACCGACAGCCCGATGCCCGAGCCGAGCACCAGGAGAACGAGAGTGAGAGCGGTCGCGGCCACGGCTCCGACGAAGATAGCCGCCCAGGACACCGCGCTGTCGCTTGATTCGAGGCGCGGTTCGACCACCGCAACCGGATCGACGAGGGTGCTCATGGTCTAGTGCCAGAACAACAGGATGAGAATGATGACGGGGATCGGCACGCCGAGCAGCCAAAGAAGAACTCCACGACCCATGACTCTGTCCTCAACAGGGTTTCGATCCGCGGAAACAGCGCGATTGGTCGCTTAGTTCCTCAACCGGAATTTTAGCCGTCAAACCATCGGGTTGCCGCCGGCCGGACGGGCGGCGCGGTTGGCCTAAAGGTTGGACGGGCGCGGAGCATGAGGCTTCGTTTCGGCACTCGACAAAGCGACTTGGGCCGTGTAAGGGAACCCCCGATTTCCTCAGAATAACCTGACCGTATCAACGGCCATGACCGGCCGGCCCAGGCCAGACCGGCATGAAACGAATTGAGGCTCTGCCATGACGATCATTTCCGAGCTCGAGGCCGCCGAGGCCGCCCGTGTCGAGGCGATGCGCACCATCCCGACTTTTTCTCCCGGCGACACCGTGCGCATTAACGTGCGCGTGACCGAGGGCGCCCGTACGCGCGTCCAGGCTTATGAGGGCGTGTGCATCGCGCGCAGCGGCTCGGGCCTGCAGGAGAACTTTACGGTGCGCAAGATCTCCTACGGCGAAGGCGTGGAACGCGTCTTCCCGGTCTATTCGCCGATGCTGGAATCGGTCGAGGTCGTGCGGCGTGGCCGGGTGCGCCGCGCCAAGCTGTATTATCTGCGCGACCGCCGCGGCAAGTCGGCGCGTATCGCCGAAGCCACCAACGTGCGGGCCCGCAAGCTCAACGACGAGGCGCGCCAGGTTGCCGCCACGGCCCGCGCCGAGGCCGAAGCTCAGAAGAACGCGGCCAAGGAAGCCGCGGCCCAGGAGGCCCAGGCCGAATAGGCCCACCGTCCGATCGGTGGATCCGGTTTCGAAAAGGCGGCCTCCGGGCCGCTTTTGTCGTTTTGGAGCTTCGCAAGGGCGAAGGGGAGAAACGGAAATGACCCAGCATTTCACCGCAGCCAACCGTGCCAACTGGGATGAGCGGGCTGATCTCCACGCCACCGACACCACCGGCAGCTACCGGATCGCCCAGGTACTGGCCGGCGGCTCCAGCCTCCATGAAATCGAGGTTTCGGAGATCGGCGACGTCACCGGGCTCGATATCGTCCATCTGCAGTGCCACATCGGCCTCGACACGCTGTCGCTGAAGCATCTGGGCGCCAGGAGCGTCACCGGTCTCGACTTCTCGCCCAGGGCCCTGGCTGCCGCCCGCGACTTCGCCGCGGGGGCCGGCACCGAGGCCCGCTTCGTCGAGGCCTCGCTCTACGATGCGCCGATGGCGCTCGGCGCGACCTATGATCTGGCCTTCGTGACCTGGGGGGCGATCTGCTGGCTGCCCGACCTCGCGCGCTGGGCCGAGGTGATCGCCGCCGTGCTTCGTCCGGGCGGTCGTCTCTACCTGCTCGAAGGCCATCCGGAGATGAATCAGATGGAGTGGCGGGACGGCCGGTTCCATGTCGCCTATGACTGGATGTCGCCGGCGGGAGGGCCGCAGGCCTGGGACGAGGCGACCACCTACACCGGCGACGAGCGCAAGCTCGTCAACACCCGCTGCTACGAGTGGTTTCATCCCGTCGGCCAGATCGTGACCGCCGTGCTGGATGCCGGGCTCCGGCTCGACTTCCTGCACGAGCACGACCGCATTGCCTGGCGGGCGTTTCCGGACATGGTGGAGGTGGGCGAAGACCTCTTCGCAATGCCGGAGGGCACGACGAAAATCCCGATGGCGCTGTCACTGGGCGCGACCAAGCCCGTCTGAGCAGGCTGCGCCGAGACTTCTCAGTCTTCGGAACGGTCGTAGGCCCAGTTCGGACGGGTGAACAGGCCGCCGTCGACGAACAGCGTCTGGCCGGTGACGAAGTCCGCCTGATCTCCGGCCAGGAACAGCACCGCACGGGCGATATCGGCGGGCTGTCCGACCCGCCCGAGCGGCGTGACCGCGCCCCAGCGTTCGGCATAGTCGGGGCTTTCCCGGCGGGTGCGCTCCAACTCGACGGCTCCGGGCGCCACGCAGTTCACGCGAATACGGTAAGGACCGAGTTCGACGGCGGCGGCCTTGGTGAACTGCTCGATGCCGCCCTTGGAGGCGGTGTAGTCGACGAGCTGGGGGAAGGGGACCTTGTTGCTGCCCGATCCGATGTTGACGATCGATCCCGGTCGATCGTGCTCGACCATCAGCTGCGCGGCGCGTTGGGTGACGAGGAAGCAGCCCTTCAGGTTGATCCGAATCACCCGGTCCCAATCGTCTTCCGCCAAGTCCAGCAAGGGCGACCACGTCTGAACGCCGGCATTGTTGACGACCAGCGTCGGCACGGTCTGGAACCGCGCCACCGTCTCGTCGAAGAAGCGCAGCACGTCCGGCTTCGAGCCGACATCGCAGGCTGCATAGAAGCCTTCGCGTCCAGAGGCCTCGATGCGCTCGACCACCGGCGTGGCATCGGTGATGTCGGCGATGGCGACGTTCCAGCCATTGTCCGCCAGCGCCAGGGCAATCGCCTGGCCGATGCCGCCGCTGGCACCGGTGACCACGGCAAGCTTCGCTTTCTCGTCCGACATCCCAGCCTCCCTATTCGCAGCCGATCCCCGATGCCTGCTATAGCGCAGTGTTTTCAGGGGAATGGAAGACAGAACCTTCGTGGCGGCGCCGATGTCGCATCCGACGAGCGGAGACGGGACGGGCGAGGTACGCTGGCTCCCCCGTCGGCGAGGACGGCCGGCGGCCCTATCGCGCGGTGACTTCGGTGTCGAAGGCGCGCTTCTCCGGTTCGGTCGCGGCTTTCCAGCCCCACTGGATGCCGGCCCACAGCCGTTCGTGCACCAGATAGGTGCAGAAGCCGAGGAGACAGGAGACGGCCGCCAGTGCACCGCCGGAGGTGAGGGAGCCGGTGAACAGGTAACCCAGGACCGACATGGACAGGAGACCGAGCAGCTGCCACGAGACGGCTTTGGCGAGGCTCCGAGCGCGGGTTTCCATGTCCCTGTTCCTCTGTTTTTGGCCGAATCGATCCGAGCGGCACACACGGTGCCGCGCGATCGGATCGGCGGGTTGAAAGACGTGTCGCGGCGCAAATCGGCGCCGGCGATCGTTAGGCTGAGCAACTTCTAACGCCGCGCCGTTCGGGCGGGAATCCTGGAAATTTCCATGACGACGGTCACGGATTTGGAATTTTGCATAAATTCGTGATAAACATCACCAAATATGGACAAGCGCGACCGATCACGATTGTTTCGCGAACGGCTGGCCGAGGCAATGGCGGCCGCCAGCGTCACCAAGAGCGCCTTGGCTCGCGCCATTGCCGCGGATCGCTCGACCGTGTCCCTGATCCTCTCCTCCGACGAGGGCCGACTGCCGAATGCCCAGTTCGCGGCCGAATGTGCCAGCGCCCTCAACGTCTCCTGCGACTGGCTGCTCGGCCTGACCGATCGCAAGGAGCGTGGGGCGGATATGCTGCAGGCGGCGATGCGCATCGAGGAGGCGGCGCGTTCGCCGTCCGACGAGTCGATCTTCCGCTGGCATCAGGAGGCGCGCGGCTACAAGATCCGGCACGTGCCGGCGACGTTGCCGGACATGCTGAAGTCCGAAGCGGTCCTGCACTTCGAGTATGGCGACTTTCTCGGGCGCACCTCGGACCAGGCCGTCGCCGACATGCGCGACCGGCTGGCCTATTTGCAGGCGCCGGACACGGACTACGAGATCGCCATGCCGATCGATGCGCTCCAGAGCTTCGCGGCGGGGCGCGGCTATTGGGAGGGGCTTTCGGTAGACGAGCGCAAAGCCCAGCTCGACCGCATGCGGCAGCTGACCGAGGAACTCTATCCCTCGCTGCGGCTCTATCTGTTCGACCGCAAGAAAGTGTTTTCCTCGCCGGTGACGATCTTCGGACCACTGCAGGCGACCGTCTATGTCGGGCGTTTCTATCTGGCCTTTCGCGAGCGCCGCCAGGTGCTGGAGCTGACGCGCCACTTCGACGGGCTGGTGCGCGAGGCCGATTTCGAGGCCAAGCACACGCCGCGCTTCATCGAGACGTTGGAGGTGCCCGAGTAGGGGCCGGTCGGATCCATCCGGGATTGCGGCATACGGAACGGATCGCCACGGCGCACCGGGCACCTCCGTCAATTTTCAGCCAATTCAGCCAATTCAACCGTTTCCAGGGGTGACGATCGCCGCGCCACCACGGCTTCCAGGTCGTCCGTGTGGCGCGTTCCCCACTCGCACAGCTGAACGAGCGCTTCGGCCAAGCTGTGGCCGAAGTCGGTGAGCGAATATTCCACCTTCGGCGGGATCTCGCCATGGTCGACGCGGTTGATGATGCCGTCGGCCTGCAACTCCTTGAGCTGTTGGATCAGCACCTTGTCGCTCACCCGCCCGACGGCGCGGCGCAGCTCGCCGTAACGTCGCGTCCTGTGCATGAGATGAAACAGGATCAGCGGTTTCCATTTGCCGCCCAACACGAACAGCACCGCCTCGAGGCCGCAGGTAAATGGGCTCGTCAATTTTTGCTCCGTCTTTCTAGGCACTTACCAAATGGTGCATACTGGAATGAATGATAGCTCATCCATAGCTCGACCTCATCACTGCAAATGAGGTTTGTGATGGGAAAGTTGGAACAGAAGATTGCGGTCGTCACCGGCGGCAGCACCGGGATCGGACTGGCGACCGCCAAACGGTTCGCCACCGAGGGCGCTCACGTCTACATCACGGGACGCCGGCAGGAGGAACTCGATAAGGCGGCCGAGGAACTCGGCTCGCAGGTGACCGCCGTTCAAGGCGACGTTTCGCGGCTGGAGGATCTCGACCGGCTGTTCGAGACGGTGCGCGCCAAGCACGGCCGCATCGACGTGCTGTTCGCCAATGCCGGGCTCGGCCGGCTGGAGCCGCTCGGCCAGATCACGGAAGACTCCTTCGATCTGACCTTCGGCGTGAACGTGAAGGGCACCGTCTTCACCGTGCAGAAGGCTCTGCCGCTCATGGGGCCCGGAGGGTCCATCATCATGACCGGTTCGACCACCGGGGTGATGGGAACGCCGGCCTTTAGCATCTATAGCGCGACCAAGGCGGCGATCCGCAACCTCGCGCGCAGCTGGGCGCTGGACCTGAAAGGAACCGGCATTCGCGTCAATGTTCTGTCGCCGGGCGCCACGGAGACCCCGGGTTTGCGTGGTGTCGCGGAAGTGGGCGGTGAAGCCGTGTACGAAGCCTTGATCGCCTCAACGCCGCTGGGGCGGATCGCCGATGCCGCCGATGTCGCCGCCGTCGCTCTCTTCCTCGCTTCGGACGAAAGCGTAGTCATGACCGGAAGCGAAGTCTTTGCCGACGGTGGCCTGGCTCAGGTCTGAGCGAGGCTAGCGGACCATTTCATCGGTCCTTGAAGGCGGCCGGCCAGTAAACCGGCCGTCTTTCCCTGTTGGTCGCGCGGAGACGGTCGCAGGAGGGAACGGGCCTCCAAGCGCTGGCCGGCTCGATCACCGCACGGGCGATTCCCGCAGCCCGTTGAACGTGTCCGAATGAACTCGATCGATATCGCAGCGCGCCACGCGTCAGGGAGCGTCAGACCGAATCCGGCGCGTCCAGCGCCGCTGCCTGTGCGCGCACCATCAGCGCGCGGACTCGCAAGTCGAGCGCATCGCGGCGGGCGGAGGACGTCTCCTCGCAGAAGCCCCAACCGGCGTAGCCGTTGGCGAGCTCCCACAGTCGATCCGCTTCCTGGTCGAACGCACGAGCCGACCGCATCCAAAGCTCAGCATTGCTCGACGACAGCCCGGCCATTCCGCACCCTTTCACCACGAGCCGCAAGGTTAACACGAAGCGTTTTGGGAGGAAGCGGCACGGGATCGGTTTCCTGGGGAAAAGGCGTTGCGAACGGTTCGCGCGGAACCTGCCGAAATGCCGGCGCTGGGTGATCTCGACGGCCGTCCCGAGCCGGCGCACCCGTTATGCTTCGCATGGCGATCGCAGTCGTCATTTCCGACTTCAGTAGTTACCTAAGTACATGATGAATTTGGAAAATTTCTTGCCAGTCTTAACCAAAACTTAACATCCGAATGGATGCCGGTAATCGTATATGCGAATATCGATTTACTGAAAAAGTTCGTTAAAATTTGAGGATTCGAACATGCCCTCGGAAAGTGTGGAAGACATGAATGCTGCTATCGGTGAGATTCTTCAGAACGAATTTCCGAGGAACTACAGCAGCGACACGAAGCGCAACTTGAAGCCGGTGGTCGATAACAAGCCGACAAGCAGCCCGCGTCTTCCGCGCCAGATTCCGGGAGGTTTCGGCACCCTTGGCGACGATCTCGATCGCCGTGCCCGGGATTGGCGCAACATGGTTCGCGTTCTGGAGCAGCAACGCCCCCAGCTCGAACTGGCCGAATCCGAGCACGAACGACTTTACGAAGCACTCGCCCGCGTGGTGCCGGAAGTCCAGGAGACAGGCCGGCAGCTCAGGACGATGATCGAAAACGCCACGAATGGTGAAATGACGGGCGATCTGGCGGGGCAGTTCAACAAGAGCCTCGGCGCGCTGGACAAGCTGGAAAGCGTGGCCGAGACGCTGACGAGCAACCTTCTCTTCATCCGTTCGACTTGGGAGCAGTACGCCCGTTCCGCCCTGCAGGCCCAAAAGATGCGTGAAGAACTCAAGTAGGCCGTCGAGGCCGGTCGAGCCGGTGGATCGATCGCCACCGTCCTCGCCCCTTCAAGACCGATGGCGGAGAGAGACGGACCGGCGGCATCATTGACGGGGTTGACTGCCGACCGGTTCATCTGCCTTTCGGCCTCGTTGTCGAGAGACCCCATGCGGTCGGCTGGATGGTGATGTAAGCTCACGGCAGGTTCGTGGCCGATCGTGCTTTGCCGTGCGGCTCGGCGCGAGGCCGACCAGCTTCGGAGGTTCACCTGTCTGTCGACGATTTGGCTCTCGCCGATGCCTTGCTTGCGGCGATCGAGACCCACATTGTGCCCCTGACGCGCGAAGGCGTCGCCAAGGGCAACAAGCTGTTCGGAGCCGCGATCTTGCGGAAGGCCGATCTGTCGCTGGTGCTGGCCGCCACCAACAACGAGATGGAGAATCCGCTCTGGCATGGCGAAATGCACGCCATCAAGCGGCTCTACGAACGGCCCGCGCACGAGCGCCCCGATCCGAAGGATTGCATTTTTCTCGCCACGCACGAGCCGTGCTCGCTCTGCCTGTCGGCGATCACCTGGGCGGGTTACGACAACTTCTATTATCTGTTCTCGCACCAGGACAGCCGCGACGCCTTCGCCATCCCGCACGACATCCGCATCCTGCGCGAAGTCTTTCAACCCCCCTCGATGCCTGACGATGCACCGCTCTACAATCGCCGTAACGCCTTCTGGACGGGGCGGTCGATCGCCTCGCTGGCCGATGAACGCGATCCCGCGCCCGAGGTTGAGGCGTTGCGCCATCGGATGAAAGCGCTCGGGCGCGTCTACGAAGAGCTGTCCGAGGCCTATCAGGCCGGCAAGGCGGGCAACGCCATTCCGCTTTCTTGAGCGAATAGGGAGCGGCCGGCGGCCGTTACCGTGCGGCTTCCCCGGATGGCCGAGACTTAGATGCCCCCACCGGCGCTGACCTGGCCGGCGTCGGGCACGTGCAGACCGCATTCCTTCCTGGCCTCGTCCTCCCACCACCAGCGGCCGGCGCGCTCCGGCTCTCCGGGCTTGATGGCGCGGGTGCAGGGCGCGCAGCCGATGGACAGGAAGCCCTTGGCATGAAGCGCGTTCACCGGCACGCCATTGTCCTCGTTGAAGACCTTGATGCGATCCCGGCTCCAGTCGAACAGCGGGTTGGCCTTGATGAGCTGGCGCTGGGGGTCGAAGCTCACGAAGTCCATCCCCTGCCGGTTGGCGGACTGGTCGGCTCTCAGCCCTGTCACCCAGCCGGTGGCCCCTTCCAGCGCGCGCTTGAGCGGCTCGACCTTGCGCACGCCGCAGCAGGCGTGTCGCATGTCCGAGCCGAAGTAGAACCCGTCGATCCCCTGATCCTCGATCAGCGCCTCGAGAGCATCGGCCTGCGGATATTTCGCCCGGATGCGACGGCCGTATTTCTCCTCCGTCTCGCGCCACAGCGCGTAGGTCTCGGGAAACAGGCGGCCGGTGTCGAGTGTCACCACCTCGATCGGCAGCGCGTTCCTGAAGATCAGATGGGTCAGCATCTGATCTTCCAGGCCGAGGCTGGTGGTGAACACCAGTCGGCCTTTGACGGCGTCGGCCAGCCGCGTCAGGCGGCCGAGCGGCGTCAGATCCGCGAATTCCGCATCGAGCGTCTGCGACAGCAATTGGATGTCGTGGATCATTGCGGGGCCTCCTTTCGCGCCGCCAGGCGCTTTTGCAGGATGCTCTGGTCGGAACCGTAGCCCGACTGATAATGCGCCCCGATCAGATCCTTGGCCGTCAGCCATTGCTCGACCGGCTGGCGCGCCGCATGAGTGTCCGGCAGATGAACCTCGTCGAAGCCGCAGGCCAGAAGGTCGGCGAACTGGTCGGCGATCACCGGACCCGATGCGCGAATCCGCCCGGCAAAGCCGGCGCGCCGAAGCTTCTTGGCGAGCGACAGCCCGCGTCCGTCGGAAAACCCCGGAAATTCGATGGCGATCAGGTCGGCGGCCGCGAAATAGGGTTCGACCGCGTCGATCGCCGTGTCGTTCGATATCGACAGGCCGAGCTTCTCGTTGCGGCGTGCCTCGACCGCCGCTTGCGCGAAGGCCAGCGGCACGATGACCGGGCCTTGCGCCTCGGCCAGCGCTTCGGCCGCCTCGATGCGGCTATAGATGTCCTCGGCTTCGCCGTCCGGCGTGATCAGCGTCATTCCGCCGGCTCCTTTGCGCTCGCCGCGTCCTCGGCGACATAGGCCGAAAAGCCCGCCTTGAACGGCGCGAGGCCGGCGCGCCGCACGGTATCGATGAAGGTTTCGCCGACCCGCCGTTCGCTGCGGTAGACGTCGACGATCGCCTGGATGGCGCCGGGCACGTCCTCGCCGTCGATGCCGGGGCCGAGGCGCTCGCCCAGCGCCGCCGCTTCCGTCGCATCGCCGCCGAGCGTGATCTGGTAGTTTTCCTTGCCGCCCTTCTCCAGGCCCAGGATGCCGATATGGCCGACATGATGGTGGCCGCAGGCATTGATGCAGCCGGAGATCTTGATCTGCAGCGGTCCGATCTCGCGCTGATCCTCCTCGTCGGCGAAGGTCTTGGCGATGTCCTGCGCGATCGGGATCGAGCGCGCCGTGGCGAGCGCGCAATAGTCGAGGCCGGGGCAGGCGATGATGTCGGTGACCAGCCCGGCATTGGCCGTGGCAAGCCCCGCCTGCTTCAGCGCGGCGAAGACCGCCGGCACGTCGTCCTGCTTCACATGCGGCAGCACGAGATTCTGTGCATGGGTGATCCGCAGCTCGTCGAAGGAATAGCGCTCCGCAATGTCGGCGAAAGCGCGCATCTGACCCACCGTCATGTCGCCCGGCACGCCGCCCACCGGCTTCAGCGAGACGGTCAGCGCGATATAGCCCGGCTGGCGGTGGACGAAGCCGTTCTGACGAACGAAGGCGTCGAGCGCGGGGTCGGCGGCGCGCGCCTGATCGAGACCGAACGAGACGGACGGCAGCTCGTCATAGGCTGGCGGCGCGAAATAGGCGGCGATGCGCTCGACCTCTTCGGCCGGCGCATTGATCGTCGGCCCGTCGAGCTTGGCATATTCTTCGTCGACGCGGCGGATGAACTCCTCGGCGCCGATCTCGTGCACCAGGATCTTGACCCGCGCCTTGTACTTGTTGTCACGCCGGCCCTCGGAGTTGTAGACCCGCATGACCGCTTCGAGATAGGCGAGCAACTCTTCCCTCGGCAGGAATTCCCGGATGACCTTGCCGATCATCGGGGTGCGGCCGAGCCCGCCGCCGACGATCACCTGATAGCCGATCGCACCGGTCTCGGGATGCCGGCGCACCTGCAGCCCGATGTCGTGTACCTTGATCGCCGCGCGATCGTGCTCGGCACCGGTGACGGCGATCTTGAACTTGCGCGGCAGCCAGCCGAACTCCGGATGCAGGCTCGACCATTGCCGGATCAGCTCGGCGGTCGGACGCGGATCCTCCACCTCGTCGGCCGCGACGCCCGCGAACTGGTCGGCGGTGACGTTGCGGATGCAGTTGCCCGAGGTCTGAATGCAGTGCATCTCGACGTCGGCCAAAAGCCCGAGGATCTCCGGCACGTCCTTCAGCTTCGGCCAGTTGAACTGCAGGTTCTGCCGGGTGGTGAAGTGACCGTAGCCCTTGTCGTAGGTCTCGGCGATGTGGGCGAGCTGCCGCAGCTGGCGCCCGTTTAGCGTGCCGTAGGGCACGGCGATGCGCAGCATATAGGCGTGGAGCTGCAAATAGAGACCGTTCTTCAGCCGGAGCGGCTTGAACTCGTCCTCGGTGAGCGACCCGTCGAGCCGGCGCGCCACCTGGGAGCCGAACTCAGCCACCCGGTCGCGCACGAAGCGTTCGTCGAACTCGTCATAGCGATACATGAGCGGTGTCCTTTCGCGCGAGGGCAGGGCGCGGCATTGTTGGCCGGCTCACGAGGCGGTCTTGAAATCGGCCTGCTTGCCGATGTTCGGATGGACAGTCGGCCCGCGCTGGCGGATCGCCTCGCGAATATGGCGGGCGATCGGATGGCCTGCCGCATCGATCTCGACCGGCACGAGATAGGGGTCGACGACGCTGTTGGCCGCCGCCGCCGCGGCGCCCTCGGCCTGCATCAGCTCGGCGGCTTCCGCGTCGAAGGCGATGCGCGCCGCCGCCGGATCCAGCGTCCAGCCGTCTGCCGCGAGGTAGACGACGTCGCCCTCCAGAAGATGGTTGGCGCTCAGGATCACCGGAAGCGCGGGTCCCTTGCCCTTCTTTGCGTCTGCCGCCATGCCGCCTCCAGAAAAATCATAGGCCGCACTTCGCGGCCATCGACAGGTCCTTCAAAGATAGGCCGGCCAGCGGCGCGGCGCGGCGGCACCGGTTTCCTTGTCGCGGGCGCGCCGGAAACATTTTGCTGCGGCGCGCCGTTTGTGGAGTGCATTGTTCCGGTCGGCGGGCGACACAGGCCGGTGATCGCCCGACCCGGTCCGCTTCGGGGTCGATCTGACGCAGCCGAGAGGCGCTTGGCAGAAGCCGGCGCAGGCCCTATGCCAGAGCGCGACGGGAGGCAACCAACGGCGCATGCGCCGGATTGAAGGATGATCCATCAGATGGAAGACACCGCCTCCGCCTCGTTCGATCGCGACGCCGCCGTTTCCGCCTTTCTTGCCGCGCGCGAGACCCGGACGTGGCTGACGGCGCTGCCCGAAGGCTCCAAGCCGCAGACCGCCGGGCAGTCCGAGGCCATCCGCGACGAGATCGTGCGCCGGCTGGGCGCGGTGGCGGCATGGAAGGTGGGCGCGGCGTCCGCCGAGGCGACCCCGTTCCGCGGTGCGATCAACCCGTCGACCCTGTTCGTCGACACCACCTCACTGCCGGCGAATGTCTTCAATCTCATCGGCGTCGAGGCCGAGATCGCCGTCCGTTTCGCCAAGGATCTTCCGGCCCGCGAGGCGCCCTATGGCAAGGACGAGGTCCTGGCGGCGATCGGCTCGGTTCATCCGGCCTTCGAGATCTGCGACACCCGATTCGCGCAGTGGGCCTCCCAGGAGCCGCTCAGCCATCAGGCCGATCAGCTCAATCATGGTGCGCTGATCATCGGCGCGGCGGGTGCCATGACGCCTGCGAGCCTGGCGGACCACGATTTCGGTGCCCAGCCGGTCGTTCTCGAACTGAACGGCGAGACAGCGGTAGACAAGGCCGGCGGCAATGTTGCCGTCGACCTCGTGCGGCTGCTGGTCTGGATGGCCAACGAGGGCGCCCGCGCCTTCGGCGGGCTCAAGGCCGGCCAATACGTCACCACCGGCTCCTACACCGGCACGATCTTCGTCGAGCCGGGCACCCGGGCGCGCGCCGAGTTTTCCGGCATCGGCGCCATCGAGTTGACGCTGACGGCCTAAACGAAGAACTCTCCGGTCCAACGGCGCGGTGCGGCGTGGTTCGCCCTCCGCGCCACGGCTGACAGCCGCCCCGTTGGCGTGGAGACGCAGGCCGGCAACAGATCACGCTTCGCAGGTAAGGACTGATGGTCGACTGGGACAAACTGCGCATTTTCCATGCCGCCGCGCGCGCGGGCAGCATCACGCGGGCGGCCGACGGCCTGCTCATGAGCCAGTCGGCGGTCAGCCGGCAGGTGAGCGCGCTGGAGGAGGAACTGGGGGCGCCGCTGTTCCACCGCCATGCGCGCGGCCTGATCCTGACCGAACAGGGCGAGACGCTGTTCCAGGCCGCCGAGGAGATGACGCTGCGTCTGGAAGATGCGCAGGGCAAGCTGTCGGACATCCGCGACAGGCCGTCCGGCTCGCTCCGGATCACCACCACGGTGGGCATCGGCTCCACCTGGCTCACCGAGCGCCTGCCGGAGTTCATCGAGCTCTACCCGGACGTCCATCTGGAGCTGCTGCTCGACGATTCGGAGCTCGATCTTCGGATGCGCGAGGCCGACGTCGGCATCAGGCTGCGCACGCCGACCCAGCCCGAACTGGTGCAGCGCAAGCTGTTCACCATGCATTTTAGGATCTATGCGGCGCCCTCCTATCTGGAGCGTTTCGGCACGCCGACCAAGCCGGACGACCTCGACGCCCACCGCATCGTCACCTTCGGCGCCAACGCGCCCGCCTATCTGCGCGAGATGAACTGGCTGGAGGTCGCCGGGCGCGACTATGGCGACGCGCGCGTGCCGGCGCTCCGCGTCAACAGCCTGGTCGGCATCCGCTACGCCGTGCAGCGCGGCCTCGGCATCGGGCTCTTGCCCGACTACATGGTCGAGCACGATTCCGGCCTGGTGCCGCTGATCCCCGACCTCGACCTGCTGACCTACGACGTCTACTTCGTCTACCCCGACGAACTGCGCAACTCCGCCCGCCTCAAGGTTTTTCGCGACTTCCTAGTCGAAAAGGCGCGCCGCTGGGAATATTGAGCTGGCGACGAATGGTCGGGCGGCGGTGACGGGCCGACTGCGGACTGTCCGGTTCTGGCGGAAAAACTCAGGAAGCCGCCGTTCGGCAACCGTGAAGAGTTTCGGGCGCCGGCAGGCGTACGAAAGTCCCCGAGGAAGGAACCCGCGGGCCACAGTCGATGGCTATGGGGATTTCGATCTGCGGTCGATGTCGGCGATGGCGCGGCCGTCGCTGGAA
>NZ_JAZHFT010000043.1:0-37073 GCF_036541425.1 Consotaella aegiceratis | reverse complement strand
CGCTCGAAGCGCTGCCCAGCCTGTTCCTGATCGTGTTGATCATTGGCGGCATCGTGATGGGCATCTTCACCGCCATCGAGGCCTCGGCGATCGCCGTGGTCTACACCATGCTGCTCGCCTTCGTGGTGCATCGCACCGTGCCGTTCAAGCGTTTCCCGCAGTTCCTCATGGAGACGGCGGAGATGACCGGTGCGATCATGCTGCTTCTCGCCGGCTCGGCGGCGCTCTCCTTCGCCATGGCCTTCACCGGCATTCCCAAGGCGGTCACCGATCTGATCCTCGGCGTCTCGTCGAACCCATACGTGGTTCTGCTGATCATCAACCTGGTGCTTCTGGTGGTCGGCTGCTTCATGGACATCGGTCCGGCGATCCTGATCTTCACGCCGATCCTCCTGCCGATCGCCCAGAGCGTCGGCATGGATCCGATTCACTTCGGCGTGGTGCTGGTCTTCAACCTGGCGATCGGCACGATCACGCCGCCGGTGGGCACTGGGCTGTTCGTGGGCGCCAGCGTCGGCAAGGTGAAGGTGGAAAAAGCCATCGCCGCCCTGGCGCCGTTCTATGCCGTCATCTTCCTGATCCTGCTCGTCGTCACCTACGTCCCGGAGCTGACGATGTTCCTGCCGCGCTATTTCGGCATGGCGAACTGAGCCGTCGGCCGCAGCCGCGGGATCAATCGCAAGACACAAGGCAGCCGGAGCGGACGCACCGGCTGCCTTGCTTTTGAGACCGTCTCCGGCGCCTACCGCTCGCTGTCGAGGGAGGACATTTGTGCCGCCGGATAGCGGTCGCCCGCCGCGGCGCCCTTCGGTATGGCCTGCTCGATCGCCGCCAGGTCGTCGGCCGAGAGCGACACGCCGAGGGAACCAAGCGCCTCTTCGAGCCGGTTGCGGCGGCGCGCGCCGACCAGCGGCACGATGGTCTCGCCCTGTGCCGCGACCCAGGCAATGGCGATCTGGGCCACGGTGGCACCCTTGGCCTCCGCAACCTGCCGCAGCGCTTCGACCAGCGCGAGGTTGCGCTCGATGTTGCCGTCCTGGAAGCGCGGGCTCATCGAACGGAAGTCGCCCTGACCGCTGCCCGAATTCGTCTGCCAATGGCCGCTGATCAAGCCGCGCGAGAGCACGCCATAGGCCGTCACGCCGATGCCGAGTTCGCGGCAGACGGGCAGGATCTTGTCCTCGATACCGCGGGTGATCACCGAATATTCGATCTGCAGGTCGCTGATCGGATGGACTGCGGCCGCGCGCCGGATCGTCTCGGGCCCGACTTCGGAGAGGCCGATATGGCGGACATAGCCGGCCTTCACCATGTCGGCGATGGCGCCGATGGTCTCCTCGATCGGCACGTTGGGATCGAGGCGGGCCGGCCGGTAGATGTCGATGTGATCGACGCCGAGCCGCTGCAGCGAATAGGCGAGCCAGGTCTTCACCGCTTCCGGCCGGGCGTCGTAGCCGAGCCAGCTCCCATCCGGTCCCCGCTGTGCGCCGAACTTGACGCTCAGAAGCGCCTTGTCTCGCGAGGTCGAACTTTTCAGCGCCTCGGCGATCAGCAGTTCGTTGTGGCCCATGCCATAAAAATCACCGGTGTCGAGAAGGGTGACGCCCGCCTCCAGCGCGGCGTGGATGGTGGCGATGGCCTCGTCGCGATCCGAGGGGCCATACATCCCGGACATGCCCATACAGCCAAGGCCGAGGGCGGACACGGTGGGGCCTGCACTTCCGAGCGTTCGCATATCCATGGTGATGTCCTCACAAGATGCTGTTGGTGATGGCGACAGAATAGGCCCTTGCGTGACGTGCGAAAATCCGGTTCTCTCCGCACAACTTGTTCGGAAAACCGCATAATGGCAGCCTACAGCCTGGATGATCTTTCGATGTTCGTGGCCGTCGCCGAAGCCCGCAGCTTTCGGCAGGCGGCGCGACAGTTGGAGATTCCGCCTTCGACGCTGAGCGAGACCATCCGTCGGCTCGAGGCGCGGCTCGAACTCCGGCTGCTCAACCGCACCACCCGCTCCGTCACCGTGACCGAAGCCGGTCATCGGCTGCTGGACCGGCTGAGGCCGGCACTGACCGAGGTGGAGGCGGCGCTCGACGAGGTCAACGCCTTTCGCGACAGCCCCACCGGCACGCTGCGGCTCAACGTACCGACGATCGTCGCGGAGATGATCCTGCCGCCGATCGTCACGGCCTTTCTCCAACTCTATCCCGGCATACGCCTCGAGGTGGTGAACAGCGACGCGTTCATCGACGTGGTGGAGGGCGGCTTCGATGCCGGCGTGCGCTATGACGAACGCCTGGAAAAGGACATGATCGCTGTCCCACTCGGGCCGCGCCACCAGCGCTATGTCGTGGCGGCTTCGCCGGCTTACTTCGAGGCCCACGGCCGTCCTCGGCATCCCCGCGATCTGCTCGATCATGCCTGCATTCGGCATCGCTTCGTGCATGGGACCGTGAGCATCTGGGAATTCGAAAAGAACGGCGAGGTGGTCCGGATTTCGCCGACCGGACCGCTCGCCGCGGGAAACTCCAGGCTGGAAGTCGCCGCCGCGGTAGCCGGCCTGGGCGTGATCGTCAGTTTCGAGGAATATCTCGCCCCGGCGCTGCAGCGTGGTGATCTCGTGCCGGTGCTGGAGGACTGGTGTGAGGAGTTCACCGGCCCCCGGCTCTATTACCCAAGCCGACGCCATATGCCGGCACCGCTGCGGGCCTTCGTCGACTTCATCAAGACCTGGCGGCCGGAGGCCTCTCGGTAACGCTGGCGCTCGGACTCGCCGGATCGCGTCTCGATTCAACGGGCGGTCGGCCCGCTATAGGCCGATGACCCGCTTCTGATCTTCGGGGCGGATGGTCCGCTCGGCTCAGGCGTTCGGGACGGAGAGCTCATCCGGCTCCGGCGTCGCGCGCAGCAATGCGTAGCCCACGATGAAGAACAGGATGAGCGCCGACATGCCGATCCGCGCGGCCACCAGCGGATCGGCCCAGGTGCTCGCCCAGGCAGTGAGCAGCGAGACCGACAGGGGCGCGAGGAAGGCCGTGGCCCGGCCGGTGAGCGCATAGAAACCGAAATAACGGCCGGCTTCGTCCGCCGTGATCGACTGTGCGAGCCAGGAGCGCGACGAGGCCTGGATCGGACCGAAGGCAAGACCGACCAGCAGCCCGTAACCGATATAGGCCTTTTCGGCGCCGCTCGCGAACAGGCCGGACGCCTGGGTGGGGGCAAACTCGACCAGACCGAACAGCGTGGAGCCGGGCGCCGTCGACACGATGCCGATGGCGGCCAGCAGCAGACAGAGAATCGCGGCGCCGATGACCCGACGCGAGCCGACCCGCGCATCGAGCAGGCTGGCCGCCAGACAGCCGGCGATCGCGGTGACGGTCAGAAGGATGCCGAACAGGCCGGTCTCCGTTACTGACCATCCGAATAGGCCGGCGGCGAACGCTCCGCCCAATACGATCAACCCGTTGACCCCGTCCTGGTAGATCATCCGCGCCACCAGGAACCGGAAAAGGGCGCTGCGCCCGCGCACTTCGTGCGCCGTGGCCGCGAGGTCGCGCAGGCCCGCTTGCGCGGCCCTGGCGATGCCCCTGGAGCGCGCGCGGTCCGGCGTCAGCAGGAACATCGGCAGCACGAAGACGACGTACCAGGCGGCGGCAAGCGGCGCCGTGGCGCGGGCGCCCTCGCCCTCTGCCGGGTCGAGACCGAAGACGGGATCGAGGCCGACGAGCGTGCGGCCCGTATCCGGCGAGCCGGCGACGAACGCCAGCACGACGGCGAGAAACACCAGGCCGCCGGCATAGCCGAGCCCCCAGGCGAGGTTGGAGACGCGGCCGAGCGCCGAGCGGGCAACGAGGCGGGGCAGCATGGAATCGTTGAAGACGATCGAGAACTCGGCCGCCATCGAGGCCAGAACGATCAGGGCGGCAGCCATCGGCAGGCTGCTGCCGGGAGCGGCGCGCCAGAGCATCAAGAGCGCCGCGACCTTGATCGCGGCAAAGACGGCGATCCACGGCTTGCGCGGGCCGGTCTCGTCGGCGATCGCGCCAAGCACCGGCGAGAACAGCGCGACGCCGATGGCGGACACGGTCGCGGTCGCGCCCCACCAGGCCTGGCCCATGGCCGGATCGGCGGCGAGCCGCGACACGAAATACGGCCCGAACACGAAGGTGATCACGGCGGTGAAGAAGGGCTGGGCGGCGAAGTCGAAGCCCATCCAGCCCCAAACGGCCGGCTGGCGTAGCGGCCGCTCGAAGGGTGGAGCGTCCGGCTTCAAACCCGTGACCGCCTTTTCGAACGGCCGGCCGGTGTTGGCGGGCACAGGCCGTCGGCGGCCGGCTTGGACGTCGGAGGGGAGACCGTGCGCCCTCCCCAAGCCGACCCCCTTCCCGACGACGCCTCCGGCAAACGACCCATCTTTGTCGCCCTCAACCGGCCAGGTCGGACAGCAGGCCGGCGGCCACCGTCAGGCGCGCCACCGAGATGTCGCCCGCGACGAGGGAGGCGATCTGGCGCGAGATGCGATTGACCGGCTCGGCCCGTTCGGACAGCCAGGTGGCGACCGGATAGGGGTCTCCGGCGCCGCGTCGCAGCGCCGCCGTGGTCAGCACCTTGCGGGCCCGGGCGATCTGGGTGCCGGCTCGTTCCAGCGCCAGCTTCTCGAAATAGTCGGTCGGGCTCAGCGACCAGAGCGCGGCTTCCATCCGGCCGATCTCGAAGATTTGCGTCAGTTCGAAATAGGCCCGCACCGTGCGATCGAGCGGAGTCGACGTTTCACGTGAAATCGCACCGAGATCGGGAATGAGAGCGATCAGAGGCAGAAGGGCGATCTCGTTGGCACAGCTCTCCGGCACGCCGACCAGAAGCCAGTGCTGCAGCCGCTGTTCCACGGCCTCGCGCGCCTCGACGCTGACGAGGCTGTTGAGGCGCTGCTTGAGCTTCAGAAACGTCTCCCGCGTGCGCTCCACCTCCAGCGACAACCCGTCGCCGCGATGGCTGTTCTGGACGAACCAGCGCGTGACCGAATGCAGGAACGCGCGCACTTCAGCGTAGAGCGCGTTTTGAATGTCGCCATGGATCACGCCGTCCAGCGAATCGATGTGGTCGTAGAGCTCGCGGACGAAAAGCCCGTCCTTGGCCGCGATGAAGGCGCGGACCGCGTCGGCGGGGGAGGCGCCGGTCGAATCCTCCATGCCGACGACGAAGGTCGGACCGAGGCGATTGATCGCCTGGTTGGCGAGAACCGTGGCCACGATCTCCTTGGAGAGCCGGTGACCATCGATCTCCTCGGCATAGGTGTCGCGCATCGGCGAGGGAAAATAGCCGTGCAGCCGATCCCCGAAATAGGGCTCCAGCGGCAGGCCGTCGGCCACCAGCTGATCGAACAGCGTCAGCTTGGCATAGGCGAGGAGAACGCCGATTTCCGGCCGGGTCAGCCCCTCTCCCGCGGCTCTGAGATCGGCCAGCGCATTGTCGTTCGGCAGCGCCTCCATGTCTCGGTCCAGAATGCCACGATCGGACAGGACGCTCATGAACCGGCTTTGCAACGGCAGGGCCTTGGCTCCGTCGCGCGCTTCCAGCGAGATGGCCAGCGTCTGATCGTAGTTGTTGCGCAGGACGAGGTCGGCCACCTCGTCGGTCATGCTCGCAAGCAGCCGGTCGCGCGCTTCCCGGTCGAGCCGGCCCGCCGCCATGGCGCTCTTCAGCGCGATCTTGATGTTGACCTCGACGTCGGAGGTGTTGACCCCGGCCGAGTTGTCGATGGCATCGGAGTTGATCCGGCCGCCATGCCGGGCGAATTCGATGCGCCCCCTCTGGGTGACGCCCAGATTGGCGCCTTCCCCGATCACGGCGGCGCGCACGTCCGTCGCGGTAACGCGCACGCCGTCATTGGCGCGGTCGCCGACGTCGCTGTTGATCTCGTTGGAGGCACGCACATAGGTGCCGATGCCGCCGAACCACAGAAGGTCGACGGGCGCCCGGAGAATGGCCGAGATGATCTCCGCCGGCGTGCCCGAGTGCCGGTCCCAGCCGATCGCCGCGGCCGCCTCGGGCGTCAGGGTGATGTGCTTCTCCCGCCGCGACCAGACACCGCCGCCCTTGGAAAGCTTGTCCTTGGCATAGTCCGCCCAGCTCGACCGCGGCATGGCGAAAAGGCGCTGGCGCTCTTCCATGGAAACGGCCGGATCCGGATCGGGGTCGATGAAGATGTCGCGGTGGTCGAAGGCGGCCACAAGGCGGGTTTCCGGCGACAGCATCATGCCGTTGCCGAAGACGTCGCCCGACATGTCGCCGCAGCCAACCACGGTGAACGGCTCGGTCTGGATGTTCCGGCCCATGTCGCGGAAGTGCCGCTTGACCGCCTCCCAGGCGCCGCGCGCGGTGATGCCCATGGCCTTGTGATCGTATCCGGCCGAGCCGCCCGAGGCGAAGGCATCGTCGAGCCAGAAGCCGTGAGCCTGCGCGATGGCGTTGGCCGTGTCCGAGAAGGTGGCCGTTCCCTTGTCGGCCGCCACCACGAAATAGGGATCGTCGCCGTCGAGGCGCATCACGCCGGCGGGCGTCACGACGTCGTCGCCGACGATGTTGTCGGTAACCGACAGCAGCGAGGCGATGAACACGACATAGGCCGACCGGCCGGCCTCGAACCAGGCCTGTCGGTCGGACACGTCGGGCAGGCGTTTGGGATAGAAGCCCCCCTTGGCGCCCACCGGCACGATGACCGCATTCTTGACCTGCTGCGCCTTCACCAGACCCAGCACTTCGGTGCGATAGTCCTGCGCCCGGTCGGACCAGCGCAGCCCGCCGCGCGCCACCAGCCCGAAGCGCAGGTGCACGCCCTCGACGCGCGCGTCGAACACGAAGATCTCGCGATGCGGAACCGGCGCCGGAAGACCGCCGAGATGGTGGGGATCGAACTTGAACGCCAGGGCCGGAGTGACCTGGTCCGGCGTCGAGCCGGGCTCGGCCGAAATCTCCGGCGCGGCATAATAGTTGGTCCGCAGGGTAGCCAGCATGGCGCTCAGCACGCGGCGCAGGATGCGGTCGTCGTCCAGGCTTTCCACCTGTTCCAGCTTGGCGACGAGTTGGCCGTAGAGATCGGACAGGCCGCGCTGCTCGGCCTCCTCGCGCTGGAACTTGTCGGGATCGATCGCCGACCCGTCCAGATCCTTGCAATGGTCCAGCGTCGCCTTGGCCGGGTCGAACGATTTGTCGAACAGCTCCCAGAGAAGATGCGAGACCTCCGGATAGCGCGCCAGCACGGCGGCCATGTAGTTGGGCGAATAGGGCAGGTCGGTCTGCCGCAGATAGCGGCAATAGGCACGCAGAACGTTGGCCTGTCGATAGGTGAGCTTGGCCTTCATCACCAGCGCGTTGAAGCCGTCGTTCTCGATGCGTCCGTCCCAGACCGCGGAGAACGTCTCTTCCATCGTGCCGACACCGCGCGCCACCGTCGCCGGCTTTTCGGTCGACAGGTCCATGTGGTGCAGATGAACCGGCGAGCCGTCGGGAAGCGTGATGCGATGGGTGCGCTCGTAGAGAACCTGAAAGCCCATCTGTTCCAGAATCGGCACGCGGGCCGACAGCGCCAGCGTATTGCCGAGGTGATAGAGCTTGAGACGCAGGAAGGTCTCGGTGTCGTCGGGGCGGCGATAGAAGTCGACCGACAGCGGCGCCTCGGGCGTCAGTCCCGCGATCACCGCGACGTCGGTCACCGCCTCGGCCGGATCGGTCAGTTCGCGATAGCTGTCGGGCAGGCCGGGACCGTAGGGCTCGAGACGGTGCAGTTCGTTCGCCTCGACGAGGCAGCGGCGGAAGTCGTCGATCCAGTTGCGCGCGATGTCGGAGATCCGTGTTTCGAGCCAGCCGAGATCCACGGCCGGTGTCGCGCCGCGCTGGCGCGTGATGATGAAGTGGACGCGCGCCAGCACCTCGCCGGGAAAGGCCGGCGTGTAGGAGCCGACGTGGCCGTCGAACGCTTCGGCCAGCAGTAGCCCGGTGCGTTCGCGCAGCCGGGTGTCGTATCGTTCGCGCGGCACGTAGACGATGATCGAGACGAAGCGGTCGAACCGATCGACTCGCGCCAGCACCCGCACACGCGGCCGCTCGCCCAGTTCCAGGATGACGCGGGCGTGCTGTTCCAGAAGGTCGATGTCGATCTGGAACATCTCGTCGCGCGGATAGGATTCCAGCGCGTTGAGCAAGGCCTTGCCGGAATGCGATCGGCTGCGCAGCCCGAACCGCTCGATTACCGTCTTGCCCTTCAGGCGCAGATAGGGAATGGCGAGAATCGATTGCGTATAGGCCGAAGAGGCGAACAGGCCGACGATACGAAGTTCGCCGGCAAAGCGGCCGTCCGAGGTGAAGCGCTTGACGCCGATATAGTCGAGCTGCGTGCGCCGGTGCACCAGGGAACGGGTGTTGGCCTTGGTTACGATCAGCGGATTGGGCGCTTCGAGAAATGCCCGGATTTCCGGTGTCGTCTGGCTGATGGCTTCCTCGTCGCGGCGCAGGATGCGAACGCCGGGATCGCGCAGGATGCCGAGCCCCTCTTCGTCGCGGCGCTGCAGCACTTCCTCGCTTTCGGCGCCGACATAATCGTATTCCCGGCAGCCGAGGAAGATGAAGGCGTCCTTGTGCAGCCATTCGAGAAATTCGGCCGATTCCTCTACCGATGTCCGCGCCTTCGGATCGGTGAGCGTATGCCGGTAGGCGCGCAGATCGTCGACCGCACGCGCGACGCGGTCGCGCATCGGCTGAAAGTCCTCGTTGACGACGGTGACCTGGCTGAGGATGTCGTAGAGCCGATCGGTAAGCGTATTGATCGCCTTGGGGCTGAGCGGCTCCACGGCGACCTGGATGAGGCTCACCCGTCCGCGCGGCTCCTCCAGCCCGTCGGAGGCGCGCGAGGTGGAGAAGCTGGTGATCACCCCGCTGGCGTCCCTCTCCACGTCGAGGATCGGATGCGAGATGTAGTGGATCGAGGTGGCGACCTCGGCGATCTCGGAGGTGACCGAATCGAACAGGAAGGACATGTCGTCGTTGACGACGGTGATCAGCTGGAGCGGCTGTCCGCTGGAGGTGGATACGCCCGGCGTCACGAGGGCGACCACGGGCTCGCCGGCCCGATGGGCCTTGAGAGCCGCGATCGCGCAATCCACGGCGGCGGCGAGGGCCTCTTCGTCGACGGCCTTCAGATCGTCGGCCGGCGGCCGCTCGAACAGCAGGGGCGCAAGGCTGTGTTGAGGCTCGGCGCTGCCGATGCGCGCCTGTACACCTTCCAGAATAGCGGCTTTGGCAGCGCTCTGCTCCGTGATCACTCCGACCTCCCTCTGTTCCTGCCTATGCATCCGCGGCATTGACGGCTTGGGAGCTATCCTAGGCGGCAAACCTTGGAAGGGAATTGCGCAGCGTGGCTATTTCTCGGTGAACGGGAAAGATCGAATGCATCGCACGCGGTGCGCGCGGAGGTCGTCGGTCCCTGCATTCGGGTCGGCTGCCGGTCGGCCTTACAGGCAGTCCGCCGCCGTGACCTCTGTCTTGATCCAGTCGACGAAGGCAAGGATCTGCGGCGAGGACCGACGCGCAGCCGAGGTGATCAGCCAATAGCCGAGGCCGGTCGTGGCGCGTTCGGGGAAGGGAGCGACCAGCCGGCCTTCGGCCAGCGCATCGTGGGCGAGAAACTGCCAGGCCAGCATCACGCCCTGGCCGCCGATGGCCGCGTCCAGGCAGAGCGCGGCATCGGTGAATGTATAGCCGTCGCCGAGTTCCCGCTCGTCGATACCGAACCGATCGAGCCAGAGGCTCCAGCGCAGAACCGAATTGCTGTCGCGCAGGATCGGCACCGCGAGAATGTCGCGCGGCTGGCGCAGCCGTGCGGCAAGCTCGGGCGAGCAGACCGGAAACACTTCCTGGGCAAGCAGCAGCTGTTTGTCGACGCCCGGGTAGTTGCCGTCGCCGACCCGAACGGCGAGATCGATGTCGGAGGCGTCGGGATTGACCAGCCCGATCGTCGCCTCCAGCCGCACGCGGATCTCCGGATGGAGCCGTGAAAAGCGTCCCAGGCGCGGAACCAGCCATTTGGCGGCGAAGACGGGAGCGACCGACAGGGTGAGAGTCGAGGCGGCATGATTTTGAGCCGAGACCAGCGCCCGTTCGAGCTGCGCGAAGCCGGCAGCCAGCTGCGGCAGGACGAGCGTGCCGAAGGCCGTCGGCGCCAGGCCCCTCGACGTGCGTTCGAACAGCTTGTGGCCGAGTTGGGCCTCGAGCTTGAGGATGTGTTGGCTAATGGCGCCGGGCGTGACGCCCATCTCGAGCGCGGCGGCCTTGAGCGAGCCACAGCGCCCGGCCGCGTCGGCGGCACGCAAGGCGTTCAGATGCACCCGATTGAGCCAATCCATATAGTTTTTCTATAGGGAAGATCAGACAAAATCCATTGTTTATCATGCGCTCTCGCGAGATTTTCTATCGTCTCGATAAGGAGACGAACATGCAGAGACATTTTGAATTTGCACTAAGACGGCTGTGGCAAACTTTGACGGAAGTCGCCGAGCCAAGCGACGAAGACCGTTGGCGGCTCGATCCGCTGTCGCATCCTGCCGTCCAGGCGATGCATCCGACGGCCATGGCCGATCTGCCGATGCCCGTTTGGAGCGACCCCACGCCGCCGGCCGATGCGCGCCGGACCGTGTCGAACCGCATCGCCGACGACGCGGCCGGGCAGCCGAAAGCCCGGCGAACAGCCTTCGCCTTCTGCGCTTAGGCCTTCCAGGACCCGACTAGATCTCGACCAGCCGGTCGGGAATCTCGTTGGGATTCTTGTCGTCGGCGGGAAAATGCTGGGTAAGCAGCAGCCCGGCCATCTCGGCCGCCTCGGCAAAGCCTTCGGCCAGGCGATCCTCGCGCGCGGCATCGATCAGCGCGTTGACGATCCCGTCCCATTCCTCCTGCGCGACCTTCCCGCTGATCCCCGTATCGGCGACCACCTCGGCATAACGTTCCGCTTCGGAGACGAACAGTAGCACGCCGGTGCGGCCTTCGGTGCCGTGGATGTTGTGGGCGAGAAACTGGGCGAGCGCCAAGCGATGCGCGCGCTGCCGGCCGACCGCCGCGGGCACGAACAGCATCCTCAGATCGGGCGACAGCCAGACGCCCAGAATGAGAAGAGCCGCCCCCACAATCTGGGCGAATTCGACGGCGAGCGGCGACAGCCCGTTATCCCAGAAGGCGAGAACAGCGGTCAGGACGAGGCCCACCGCCAACGACAGGATCGTCGCAAAGAAGCCCGAGACGAAGCGATAGCCGTCGCTCGAATGAGCGAAGACGGCAAAGATCTCGCCGCTCGTGCCCGCCTCCGCCTGCCGGATAGCCGCCGCGATGCGCTCGTGGTCCTCGGGCGCGAATTTCAGCCTGGTCACCATCCGCCCGATGCTCCTCCGCCACCAAACGATCCGCCGCCGCCCGAAAAGCCGCCGCCGAAACCGCCGCCGCCACGACCGCCGCCGAAGCCGCCCGGAAAAATAACCGGCACGCCGCGGCCCCGCCGGCGCCGATTGGATCCTGTGGTCATGCCCAGCCAGCGATACCGCCCCGGCCCGACCCGACGTCCGAACAGACGGGCGAGCGAGGCGAAGATGACGGGGCCGGCCATGAACAGAAACACGAACCCGAAGAAAACGAGGTTGGATATGTCCTCGCCGGACGATCGCTGCCAGCCCTCGTTGCGCTTGGCACGGGCCTCGAGCTCCGCCGCGTCGCCCGACAGCACCGTCAGGATGCCGTCGACCCCCGCTGCGACGCCGGCCGAATAGTCGCCCTTGCGAAAAGCCGGCAGGATGTCGTTCTCGATGATGACGCGGGACAGGGCATCCGTGAGCGTGCCTTCCAGGCCGTATCCCACTTCGATGCGCACCTTGCGCTCGTCACGCGCGACGAGAAGCAGCACGCCGTTGTCCTCGCCTTCGCGTCCGAGGGCCCATTGACGCGCCAGCCGGTTGGCATAGTCCTCGATCTCGGTACCCTGGAGATCGGGTACGGTGGCGACCGCGATCTGGTCCGAGGAGCGCTGCTCGAACGCAGCCAGTTTTTCGGTGATCGATGCCTCGGTCGCTGGGTCGATCAAATCGGCGGTGTCGACCACGCGCCCGGTCAGATCCGGAAAGGTCTGCGCCGTGGCAGGGGCCAGGCAGAGAACGAGGGCGAGGAGACTCGCCCAGACCGTCGCCATTGCTCCCAACCACGGCCGCCGGGCGTTCGCGGTCACGGACGGGGTTGCTTTCACGGCTGCCATCTCAGCCGCCGAAGTCGACCTTCGGCGGCGTCTCCGAGCCCTGCGTCGCCTCGAACGTCGCCATCGGCTCGGCATCCGGATAGAAGACGGCGGCGATCCAGCGCCCCGGGATGGTCCGGAGCTCGGTGTTATATTGGCGCACCGTCTCGATATAGTCGCGACGCGCCACCGCGATCCTGTTTTCGGTGCCCTCGAGCTGGCTTTGCAGCGCCAGGAAGTTCTGGTTCGATTTCAGATCGGGGTAGCGTTCCACCGTGACGAGCAGCCGCGACAGCGCGCCGGAGAGCTGGTTCTGCGCATCCTGGAAGCGCTGTACGGCGGCCGGGTCGGAAAGCTGATCGGCCGAAATCGTCGTCTGCGTTGCCTTGGCGCGCGCTTCGACAACCGCCGTCAGCACCTCCTTTTCCTGCTGCGCGTAGCCTTTGACGGTCTCCACCAGATTGGGAATCAGGTCGGCGCGGCGCTGATACTGGTTCTGAACCTCGCTCCAGGCGGCCTTGGCCTGCTCCTCCAGCGTCGGAATCGTGTTGATGCCGCATCCCGAAAGCAGCGGCAGCAGCAGGGCGATCACCGCCAGTGTCGCTGCCTTCATGCTCGGGCGGCGCATCGCCATGCTCTGGTCAGTCGTCGTCATCGGGTTACTCGCTTTCACCAGCCGGGTCGGCGAGAGGGATTTATCGCGCCCGCCCGCCGGTTAAAGGGGAGCGCTCTTCGATGATCGACACGCGCCGTCCCGGCGATACCCGGTCTCGATGGCGTGTGATGCGGGTGCACGTCGCTTTGGCTCCCGCGAGATCGGAGGCGGCTGCGCGGTCGCGGCGACTTCGCCAGGTCGCCTCTGCATCGATGCGACGTATCCGATAAATTGTTCCGTTAATATTTTTCTACCGATGATTGTAAATTTTATGGTATCAATATTGCCGTTGCCCTAGAGGAAGGAGGCTCCTATGGCCGGCAAAATGGTGTCGTTTAGCACGTCCGACCTTACCATCAGTGAGGATGGGCGGGTCATGATCAACAACCCGGAAATCGCCAAAGCCCTGATCCAGCATGCAAAGTCCGTCAGCCCCCAGGAGGCGGGCATTTTCGACAATTGCAGCTGCGGGAAGACCGAGGCGATGCGTGCAGTCGAGTTGTCCCGCGTTCTGCCGAAGGCCGACATCAGCCTGTCGATCGGCTCCCCCGGCATCCGTCTGGCGGGACCGGAGACGGGAATCTTCGACAACTGCAGCTGTAAGTAGCAACGACCCGCGGGGACCTGCGCAGCCCGCGATCCCGGGGGCGGCCGTGAACGCCGCAACGGCCGCCCTCGGCGCAGTTTGGCGGTTGCGACCCGTCGGGCGGCTTCGCTCGGGCCCGCTATGAATGAGGACGTGACCGATGTTCGATCCCCTGAGTCATGAAGTGCTGTTCAGCCACGCCATTCTGGACCTGACCATCCTGCCGATCGAGCAGTGCAATTTCCGCTGCACCTACTGCTACGAAAAGTTCACCGACGGCATCATGAAGCCGGACCTGGTGGACAGCCTGAAGACGCTGATGGAAAGGCGCGCGCCCAGCCTGCGCTATCTCAGGCTGGGCTGGTTCGGCGGCGAGCCGCTGTTGGCCAAGGATGTCGTCATCGACGTCACCCGTCACGCGCGGGACCTGTCGCGGCAGGGCAACGGATTCGAGCTGTTTTCCGGCATGTCGACCAACGGCTATCTGCTCGATCTGCCGCTGGCCGAGCGCCTTTGCGCCGCAGGCGTGACATCGTTCCAGGTTTCGATCGACGGCAAGGCCGACTACCACGATACGACGCGGCCGCGCCGCAACGGCGGCGACACCTTCAAGCGGATCTGGGGCAATCTCCTGGCGATCCGAGGCTCCGATCTCGACGTCAACATCAACGTTCGGGTTCACTATTCGAAGGACAACATCGAGCACGTCTTCGGTTTCGTCGACGATCTGCGCGATGCCTTCGGGGGCGATCCGCGCTTCAAGATCTTCTTCAAGACGATCGAGAAGCTCGGCGGTGACAACGACCACACATTGAATGTCTATCGCTACCGCGAAGCCGAAGCGGTCAAGGCGCAGCTCATGGAGCGGCTGCGTGGCACCATGGCAGACGTGCTGCCGTCGAACTCCTGCTATATCTGCTATGCCGGCCGGCCCAACGCCTTCGTCATCCGGCGCGACGGGCGCATCGTGAAATGCACGGTGGGCCTCGACGATCCCGAAAACCACATCGGCCAGCTATTGCCGGGCGGCGTGCTCGAGATCGATCAGGCGGCGGTGCGGCCATGGCTGAAGGGAGCCGTCGAGCTGGACCCAGCCTTCCTCGGCTGCCCGCGCTCCAAGATGGCGCTCGGCGCCTTCGCCTGAGCCGGATCCGCCGCACTGGCCCGCTCGGTCGGCCAAGGCGGATGACGCCGCTCGGCGCACCCGCCGTCCGGCCGCGCATCGCGGTGACCGCTCTACAGTTTCGTCTGTTGCTCTCGATGCCGCTTTCGGCCAGAGATAGGCCATGAGCCGCTATGACGACGAAGAGAAGCGCCGGCGCGAGGCGCAGGCGATCCTGGAGCGCGTGCGTCAGGAAACGGAGCCGCAGGTCGGCGCCGGCGCGCAGGGCATGTGGTCGGGCATGCGCAGGCATTTCATGGCAGCCGACGTCGATCAGGCGGACCGTCTCGAAGTGACGGGAACGCGCATCGGCAGGATATTGGGTCTCGCCGCTTTCGTGCTATTGGCGGTGCTGCTGTTCGTGCAACTCGCTCACAGCCACATCCGATAGAGCCTTCACGCCCGCGACACCGGTATGCCTTTGACAGCCCGACAGGACAAGCCCGCGATCATCGCGATCTCCAGCCATGTGGCGCGCGGCGCCGTGGGCAACCGCGCCGTCGTGTTTGCCCTCGAGACGCTCGGATTTCCAGTCTGGTCGCTGCCCACCGTGGTGCTGCCCTGGCATCCCGGCCATGGCCCGGCCACCCGCATCGTGCCGAGTGCGGAAGACTTCGGCGCCGTCGTCGACGACCTCATCCGCTCGCTCTGGCTCGGCGAGGTCGGCGCGGTGATCACCGGCTATTTCGGCTCCGCCGCGCAGGTCGAACCGGCGGCCCGGCTGATCGAAGCCGTGAAGCGGACCAATCCGGATGCGCTCTACATCTGCGATCCGATCCTCGGCGACAGCCGCCGGCTCTATCAGCCGGAGGCGATGCTATCCGGACTGCGCGACCGGCTGCTGCCGCTCGCCGACATCGCCACGCCCAACCGCTTCGAGCTGGAATTCCTGACCGGGCTCGAATTTTCCGACAACACGCATCTGATCGATGCGGCCGTGGCGCTCGGTCCGGAAAGCGTGATCGTCACCTCGGCCTTTCCGTTACTGCGCGGCGGCATCGGCAACCTGCTCGTCGGCAGCCGCGACGCCGTGCTGGTGGAGCACCGCAGCATCGACAACGTGCCGAACGGCCTCGGCGACTTGACCGCCGCCGTCTACCTGGCGCGTCTGCTCGACGGGGCCACACCCGAGAAAGCGCTGCAGACTACGACGGCCACCGTCTTCGAGATCCTGGCGCGCACCATCAAGCGCGGCGCCGACGAACTGACGCTGGAGACCGATGCGGAAAGCCTGAAGCACCCGATGGCGATGGTGCAGATGCGGCGGCTGATGCATCCGTCCGGCAACCGGCGGGCTTGACGGCGGCCGGCCGATCGGGTCGAACGATCGGAAATTGCTGGGGGACAAATTGTCCTCGACCGGCCCTTTGCCTTGACGAATGGCGATTTGAGACCATCGTGTTTGGGCGAACGGGTCGTCTGGCTCAAGGGGAGGCGGTCGTTCAGTGTTAACGGCGCCGCGATTCCAGGGAACGATCATGACACGCACCATTCGAACGAGCGTCGCGCTGGCTGCGCTGTTGGCGATTGCCGGCTGCACGCGCTCCATGCCCACCATGAGCGGCAGCAGCGTGGCGCCGCTGCCTCCGGCGCCGTCCGCCCCCGTCACGTCGCAGACGCTGCCGCCCCCGCCGCCTCCGGCCCCCGCCACGCCCGACACCATGCAGAACGACACCATGACCGATGCTGCGCCCGGTGCCGGCATGGACGGCACTCCGCCGCCGGGAGCGTCGCAACCGACGCAGACCGCATCGGCTGGCCCGGACGTGACGCGTGAGAGCATGGTCGGCGCCTGGAAGGTGTCTTCGGGCGGCGGTGATTGCCAGATCTTCATGGCGCTGACCCAATGGACCGGCGGCTATCGCGCGGCCTCGCGCGGCTGTCCGGGCCAGATTGCCGACGTCTCCGCCTGGGACGTGTCGGGCAGCCAGGTCGTGCTGAAGGATTCCAGCGGCGGCACCGTGGCCCAGCTCTCCTCGTCCGGCGGCAACCGGTTCTCCGGCCAGACTTCGTCCGGTCAGTCGGTCAGCCTCTACCGGTGATCGCCGCACGCGGTGATCGATGACGGAGCCTGATCCGACGGCTTCGCGGCAGCGCGGCCCGGTCGCGGACGCGCTGCACCGGATGGTCGTTGCCGGCGAGATCGAGGCGGATCCGGCACAGCGGGCGCTGGCCGAGCGTCTCGATCGCCTGGACGCCGAGCTGGCGTCGCGAACCTCGTCGTCCAAGAAAAGCGCGCTGGGATGGCTGTTCGGCCGCCGCCAGCCGCCGGCCGTGGTCAAGGGGATCTACATCCACGGCGCGGTCGGACGCGGCAAGACCATGTTGATGGACATGTTCTTCCGCTCCAGTTCGGTCGGCGCCAAGCGACGGGTGCATTTCCACGCCTTCATGGCCGAAACGCATGAGCGGATCCGGGCGCACCGGGCGCTGGTGAAGGCCGGCGAGGCGAAGAGCAACGATCCGATCGGTCCGGTTTCGGAGGGGATCGCAAGCGAAGCGCACCTGTTGTGCTTCGACGAGTTCGCGGTCAACGACATTGCCGACGCGATGATCCTGTCGCGGCTGTTTTCGGCCCTGTTCGCCCGAGGCGTCGTGCTGGTGGCGACGTCGAACGTGGCGCCCGACGATCTTTATCCGAACGGTCTCAACCGGCCGCTGTTTCTGCCCTTCGTCGCTGCGCTGAAGGACCATGCCGACATCTATCATCTGCAGGCGGCGACGGATTACCGGCTGATGGGCCTGGCCAGCAGCGACTATTACGTGACACCGCTCGGCGCCGAGGCCGAAAACCATATGGACGCCAGCTGGTCGAAGCTCCTCGACGGGGAGAAGGAGGCGCCCGCTTCGCTATCGGTGAAGGGACGGGTGGTCGCGGTGCCGCGAGCGGGCAACGGGGCGGCTCGCTTCGGCTTCAGCGAACTGTTGCAACGGCCGCTCGGCGCCGAGGACTATCTGGCGATCGCCGCCCGGTTCCATACCGTGATGATCGACGGCGTGCCGGTGATGACGCAGGCCGAACGCAACGAGGCCAAGCGCTTCATCATCCTGATCGACACGCTTTACGATGCCGGGCGCCGTGTGGTGATTTCGGCCGAAGCGGAAGCCGAGTCGCTCTACAAGGGTCATTCCGGAGCCGAGGTCTTCGAATTCGACCGGACCGCGTCCCGGCTGTTCGAAATGCGATCGCAGGACTATCTGGCGACCGTCGAAGATCAGGGCGGTGTCCGCCAGGATCGGTAGAACCCTTTTTAAGACGCTGCCGCGAGCACCGACGGCGCGCTCGGCAGGTGGAGCCAGCCTCATGGACGATCGGGATCAGGCCAAGCTTGCCGCCGCCGTCACGAGGGTCGCGGGAGGTCTAACGCCAATCGACGCCATGCGGCGGGAAATCGAGGAAGAGCTCGGCGTCGCGCCCACCGAATGCCGGTTCCTCGAAGGTCTTGCGATCCAGCATCCCGAACGGGATGTCAAAGTGGTGTGCGGCGTCTTCGCCGTGTTGGCTTGGTCCGGCGGAGAGCCCACCAATGCCAGTGCCGAACATGCCACGATCGGATGGTTTACGCCGGCCCGGATCGCGCGCCTTCATCCCTTGGCGGATCGAAACTATTCGCGATTGGCGGCAGAGGCCGTTGCACTCGGGCGCGGCTGAGCTCGCCGGCGTCGGCTATTCCGCAGGCTGGAGCGCAAGCAGCGCATCGGTGGGGATCGTCGCGTCGATCTCGCGTTCGCGATTGGCCGCCAGTTCGACTCTGTCGCGACCGCCCGTCTTCGCCCGGTAAAGCGCGCGGTCGGCAGAGATGAAGAGGTCGTTCAGCGTCAATCCGGCATCGGCGACGGCAACCCCGATGCTGACCGTGACGGTGATCGTGTGGCCGCAGACCGACATGGTTCGTCGGGCGATGCGCTGGCGCACCCGTTCCGCGATGCGCAAGGCTTCCGGGCCGGCGGTCCCGGGCAGGTAGGCCACGAATTCCTCGCCGCCGTGGCGCGCGACGAAGTCGTCCTCGCGCAGCGAGGACTTGAGCAGGACCGCCAACTGCTTCAGCGCCTCGTCGCCGGCGGCATGGCCGAAGCGGTCGTTGACCAGCTTGAAATGGTCGAAATCCATCAGCAGCAGGCAACCGGCACCCCTCTCCTTGGCCGTTTCGACACATTGGCCGATCCGCGTCTCGAACTCCCGACGGTTGGGCAGCCCCGTCAGGGGGTCTGCGAAGGCGTAAGTGCGCAGCATACGCTCACGCTCGATCAGCTGGTTTTCGCGATGCATCAGCTGACCGAAGACCACAGTCGCCAGGAAGCTGACGAGCGCCAGCGTCGACGCCGCGATGGCCAGTACGGCGATCCGTCCGTCCATCGGTACGAAGAGCACGATGACGGCATGGCTCGACAGCCCGAGCCCGAGCACCACGAGGGCGCGCAAGGTCGTCCGGTCTTTTCTCGATTGCCAATGGGCCCAGATCAGCCCCACTGCTGCGGCCGTCAGGATCGTGGCGCAGCCGATCGCCGTGCCCGAGCCGCCGACGGAAACGCGATAGGAAATCGCGGTCGAGGCGGTGATGATGGCCGCAAGAGGACCGGCGAACGCGGCGGCGAGACCGACGACGGTGGCCCGGCCGTCGATCAGGATGCCGGGTGCGAGAATGGCCGGCGACAGCATCGCGCTGACGGCGCCCACGGAAAACGCCAGCGCGTGGAGCAGCGAGCGCAAAGGCCGCGGGCCCGAAGCCCGCTGGATGATTCCGTAGGCGATGGTGACCAGGGCCATATGAGCCAAGCTTTCCAGCATGGCAACGACGATATTCATGCTGTCGTTGAATGTCATCGGCCCCGCAATCCATCTCCTCCATACCGCATGTAGTATTCAGGGCAGAAGTTAATGGAGCATCACATTCAGCGATAAATAATGACGCTGCGGAAGGGGCGGCGTCTGGAGGCGGTCGCGGTGAAGTGATGGGACTTCGCAAGAACGTTCGACCATCAGTCGAGAGCGGTATTTCAGCCCTAGCCTTTGTAACACAACGACAAATCAATTTTACGTTTACGTAAGTCCCTATTCAACTAAACGTTTGAATTGCCTGGGTTGAGGCTCAGGGTATTGAAAAATCGGCCCGTGCCCTTTATCCGCTTGCGGCGCGTTCGGTGCGGCCCTAACCGGTGCGGCGATCGCGTTGGATAGGCTCCGTGTCGCTTATGGAGGATCTGCCGCAGCAACGACCGGGTAATTCTTCAAGCATCGCTGGTTGGGCAGGAAGTGGTTCGGTCTGAGGCGAGGAAGCCGATCGGATCCCATCGAAAGGACGGAAATATGGCTCGCAACAAGATCGCACTTATCGGCTCGGGCATGATCGGGGGAACGCTCGCCCATCTGGCCGGCCTGAAGGAACTCGGAGACATCGTGCTTTTCGACATCGCCGAGGGCACGCCGCAGGGCAAGGCGCTGGATATCGCTCAGTCGGCCGCCGTCGAGGGCTTCGATGCCGAGCTTTCTGGAGCCAACGACTATTCCGCCATTGCCGGTGCGGACGTCTGCATCGTCACGGCTGGCGTTCCGCGCAAGCCGGGAATGAGCCGCGACGATCTGCTCGGCATCAATCTCAAGGTGATGGAGCAGGTGGGCGCCGGCATCGCCGAGCATGCCCCCAACGCCTTTGTCATTTGCATCACCAATCCGCTCGACGCCATGGTCTGGGCGCTGCAGAAGTTTTCCGGCCTGCCGAAGAACAAGGTCGTCGGCATGGCCGGCGTTCTCGATTCGTCGCGCTTCCGCCATTTCCTCGCCGACGAGTTCAAGGTGTCGATCGAAGACGTCACGGCGTTTGTGCTGGGCGGCCACGGCGACACCATGGTGCCGTCGGTGCGCTACTCCACGGTGGCCGGCATTCCTCTGCCCGATCTGATCAAGATGGGCTGGACGACCGACGAGCGTCTGGAAGAGATCGTGCAGCGGACGCGGCAGGGCGGTGGCGAGATCGTCGGTCTGCTCAAGACCGGATCGGCCTATTACGCTCCGGCGGCGTCCGCGATCGCCATGGCCGAGTCCTATCTGAAGGACAAGAAGCGGGTTCTTCCGTGCGCCGCCAATCTTTCCGGCCAGTACGGCCAGAACGACCTTTATGTCGGTGTGCCGTGCGTGATCGGCGCCGACGGTGTCGAGCGGATCATCGAGATCCGGTTGGACGAGAGCGAAAAGGCGAACTTCGAAAAATCCGTCGACGCCGTGAAAGGCCTGATGGAGGCCTGCCAAGGCATCGCGCCCGCGCTTAAGTAATCCCGATAGACTTGAGGGGCCGGCGACCATCGCGGCCAGCCCCTTTTCATCTCCTCGCACGAGACCGCTTCGGAGGCGACTATATGAACATTCACGAATATCAGGCCAAGGAAGTCCTGAAAGGCTATGGCGCACCCGTCGCGAGCGGTGTGGCGATCACCGCGGCGAACGAGGCGGAGGCCGCGGCCGGCAAGCTTCCTGGCCCGCTCTATGTCGTGAAGAGCCAGATCCATGCCGGCGGTCGCGGGAAGGGCAAGTTCAAGGAGCTGGGGCCCGACGCCAAGGGCGGCGTGCGTCTGGCCAAGTCCATCGACGAGGTCAAGGCCAACGTCGCCGAGATGCTCGGCAACACTCTGGTCACCAACCAGACCGGCGAGGCCGGCAAGCAGGTCAACCGCCTCTACATCGAGGACGGCGCCGACATCGATCGCGAGCTCTATCTGTCGATCCTGGTCGACCGTTCGGTCGGCCGCGTCGCCTTCGTCGCCTCCACCGAGGGCGGCATGGACATCGAGACGGTGGCGCACGACACGCCGGAAAAGATCCTCACCGTGGCGATCGATCCCGAGACCGGCGTGACCGAGGCGGACGCCGCCAAGCTGTGTGACGCGCTGAAGCTCGATGCGCCGGCGCGCCAGGACGGGATGACGCTCTTCCCGATCCTCTACAAGGCGTTCTGCGAGAAGGACATGAGCCTGCTCGAGATCAATCCGCTGATCGTCATGAAGGACGGCCATCTCCGGGTGCTCGACGCCAAGGTCTCCTTCGATGGCAACGCGCTGTTCCGCCACGACGACATCATGGCGCTGCGCGACACCACCGAGGAGGACGAAAAGGAGATCGAGGCCTCCAAGTACGGACTCGCCTATGTGGCGCTCGACGGCAACATCGGCTGCATGGTCAATGGCGCCGGACTCGCCATGGCCACCATGGATATCATCAAGCTCTATGGCGCCGAGCCCGCCAACTTCCTCGACGTCGGCGGCGGCGCCAGCAAGGAGAAGGTGACGGCGGCCTTCAAGATCATCACCGCCGATCCCAACGTGAAGGGCATCCTGATCAACATCTTCGGCGGCATCATGCGCTGCGACGTCATCGCCGAGGGCGTGATCGCCGCGGTCAAGGAGGTCGGCCTGCAGGTCCCGCTGGTGGTGCGCCTCGAAGGCACGCGGGTGGCCGAAGGCAAGAAGCTGATCGAGGAGAGCGGCCTCAACGTCATCGCCGCCGACGATCTCGACGACGCCGCCAAGAAGATCGTCGCGGCGGTGAAGAGGTGAGCCGAGCTTGTGCCGGTTGTTGGCACAGCTTATGTGTAGCACATAAATCGTGTATACGGCTATGACCAAGAACATCACCCTGGCGATCGACGAGCATCTTCTCGACAAGGTGCGGGTCCTTGCTGCGATGAAGCGCACCAGCGTCAACGAGCTGGTGCGCAACTTCCTGCAGCACTTGGTCGAACAGGAACAGGAGCGCGACGAGGGTCGCGAGGAGCTTTTGCGGCTCATCGACACCTCGAAGGGCCGATTGGGTAACTGGCGGCCCAGCCGCGAGGAGGCCTATTCGGGAGAGCCCCGCTTTGATCGATGGCGCTGATGTCTTCCTCGACACCAATATCCTCATCTACGCGGCGCTTGGCCGCGATGACGAACCCGAAAAGTTCGCTGTCGCCCGCCGTATCGTGCTCGAGGAAGACTATTGCACCTCGGGGCAGGTTCTCGCGGAATTCTATGCCATCGCGACGCGAAAGGGGGCTCCTCCTCTCGCATCCGACGAGGCGCTGCACTGGGTTCGCACACTTGCCAAAAAGCCGTGCCAAGCCGTCGACGACAAGATCGTGCTGGGTGGGATCACGATCGCCCAGCGCTATCGAATATCCTATTGGGACGGCGCTATTGTCGCTGCGGCCGAACGATTGGGCGCGCAGATCATATATTCCGAAGACCTCAGTCACGGCCAACGTTACGGCGCGGTCCAGGTCATTAACCCGTTCATCGAAGCCGACTGACCCTCAAGGAGTCGCTTGAAGTCTCATGTCCATTCTCGTCGATAAAAACACCAAGGTCATTGTCCAGGGCCTGACCGGCAAGACCGGCACCTTTCACACCGAGCAGGCGCTCGCCTATTTCGGCACCCAGATGGTGGGCGGCGTCCATCCCAAGAAGGGCGGCGAGAGCTGGAGCTCGGGGGTCGACGGCACGTCGCTGCCGATCTTTGCGAGCGTCGCCGAGGCCAAGGATGCGACCGGCGCCGACGCCTCGGTGATCTACGTGCCGCCGGCGGGCGCGGCGGCCGCCATCGAGGAGGCGATCGACGCCGAGGTCGGCCTGATCGTCTGCATCACCGAAGGCATCCCCGTCCTCGACATGGTCAAGGTCAAGGCGAAGCTCGACAAGTCGAAGTCGCGCCTGATCGGACCGAATTGTCCGGGCGTGCTGACGCCGGAAGAGTGCAAGATCGGCATCATGCCGGGTTCGATCTTCAAGCCGGGCAGCGTCGGCATCGTATCGCGCTCGGGAACCTTGACCTACGAGGCGGTCTTCCAGACCTCGAACGAGGGGCTCGGCCAGACCACGGCGGTCGGCATCGGCGGCGATCCGGTGAAAGGCACCGAGTTCATCGACGTGCTCGAGATGTTCCTGGCCGACGAGGCGACCAAGTCGATGGTCATGATCGGCGAGATCGGCGGCTCGGCCGAGGAGGATGCCGCCCAGTTCCTGATCGACGAGGCGAAGAAAGGCCGCAAGAAGCCGATGGTGGGCTTCATCGCCGGCCGCACGGCGCCCAAGGGCCGCACCATGGGCCATGCCGGCGCCGTGGTCTCGGGCGGCAAGGGCGGTGCCGAGGACAAGATCGCGGCGATGGAAGCCGCCGGCATTCGGGTGTCGCCGTCACCCGCACAGATCGGCAAGACCCTGGTCGAAGTCCTGAAGGGTTAATACATGATCCCCGAGAGCCGCGAACTTTCGGGGCGGAGCGTCGACAAAAAGCAATGAGTTTGGACGAGGCTGCTGAACGTGTGAGCCGCAGCCGCACCGGTACCGAGAACAGCTTAGCGCTTCCGCTCGCACCCTTGCGAGCCGGCTGAGCGGAACCACAACGAACCGGACCGAGCGTGCGGCAGCGCGCCGGCCTCTTCAACGAGACAAACCGCCACAGGCGGTCTTTGGGCGATCCATGTCACGCAATCAGCAAGCCAACGAGCGCTTTGCTCTCACCTCCTTCCTCTATGGCGGCAACGCCGACTACATCGACGAGCTCTATGCCCGCTACGAGGCCGATCCCGGTTCGGTTTCCGAGGATTGGGCGGATTTCTTCAAGGAGCTGAAGGACGATCGCCAGATCGTCGTGAAAAATGCCGAAGGACCGTCGTGGCAGCGACCGCATTGGCCGATCGCGGCCAATGGCGAGCTGGTTTCGGCGCTCGACGGCGACTGGGCGCCGATCGAAAAGCGCGTCGAGGAAAAGGTTCGCGAGAAGGCGCAGAAGGCGGGCGTCGAGGTCTCCGACGCCGACGTGATCCGGGCGTCGCGCGATTCCGTGCGCGCCCTGATGCTGATCCGCGCCTACCGCGTGCGCGGCCATCTCCATGCGAGCCTCGATCCGCTGGGCATCGCCCAGGCCGCTGACGAGGACTACAACGAGCTGTCGCCCTCCGCCTATGGCTTCTCGGAGGCGGACTACGACCGCAGGATCTTCATCGACTACGTGCTGGGCATGGAGTTCGCCACCATCCGCGAGATGGTCGACATCCTGCGGCGGACCTACTGCACGACGCTCGGCATCGAGTTCATGCACATTTCCAACCCGCACGAGAAGGCGTGGCTGCAGGAGCGTATGGAGGGTCCCGACAAGGGCATCGCCTTCACCAGCCAGGGCAAGCGGGCGATCCTCAACAAGCTGATCGAGGCGGAAGGCTTCGAGAAGTTCTGCGATCTGCGCTTCAAGGGCACCAAGCGCTTCGGCCTCGACGGCGCCGAAGCGCTGATCCCGGCACTTGAGCAGATCATCAAGCGCGGTGGCCAGCTCGGGCTGAAGGAGATCATCTTCGGCATGGCCCATCGCGGCCGGTTGAACGTGCTCAGCCAGGTGATGGGCAAGCCGCACCGGGCGATCTTCCACGAGTTCAAGGGCGGCACCTACGCGCCCGACGACGTGGAGGGTTCGGGCGACGTCAAGTATCACCTCGGCGCCTCCTCGGACCGGGCGTTCGACGACAACATGGTCCACCTGTCGCTTGCCGCCAATCCGTCGCATCTGGAGATCGTCGATCCGGTGGTGCTCGGCAAGGTGCGCGCCAAGCAGGACCAGCTGGTCGGCCCGACCCGCACCGAGATCGTGCCGCTCGACGTGCGCAAGAACGTCATGCCGCTCTTGATTCACGGCGATGCGGCCTTCGCCGGTCAGGGCGTGGTGGCCGAGTGCTTCAACCTGTCCGGCCTGCGCGGCCATCGGGTCGCCGGCACCGTCCATTTCATCGTCAACAACCAGATCGGCTTTACCACCAATCCGCGCTTCTCGCGTTCCTCGCCCTATCCGTCCGACACCGCCAAGATGGTCGAGGCGCCGATCTTCCACGTCAACGGCGACGATCCGGAGGCCGTGGTCTACGCGGCCAAGGTGGCGACCGAGTTCCGGATGACGTTCCACAAGCCCGTCGTCATCGACATGTTCTGCTATCGCCGCTTCGGCCACAACGAAGGCGATGAGCCGGCATTCACCCAGCCAAAGATGTACAAGCAGATCCGCCAGCATCCGTCGACGCTGGAGATCTATTCCAAGAAGCTCATCGCCGAGGGTCTGGTCACCGCCGATCAGGTCGAGGCGCGCAAGACCGAATGGCGCCAGGCGCTCGACGAGGAATTCGAGGCCGGCCAGACCTACAAGCCCAACCGGGCCGATTGGCTGGACGGTGTCTGGGCCGGCCTGCGGCGCCCCGAGGGCAGCGACGAGCCGCGCCGCGGCGTCACCGGCGTGCCGATGAAGACGCTGAAGGAGATCGGCCGCAAGCTGAGCACGGTGCCCGAGGACTTCAACGTCCATCGCACCATCCAGCGCTTCCTCGAGAACCGGACGAAAATGATCGAGTCCGGCGAGAACATCGACTGGGCGACAGCCGAATCGCTGGCCTTCGGCACGCTGGTGACCGAGGGCCATCCGATCCGCCTGTCGGGCCAGGATTCGGAGCGCGGCACGTTTTCCCAGCGCCATTCGGTGCTCTACGACCAGGAGACCGAGGATCGCTACATTCCGCTGGCCAATCTGGCCAAGGGGCAGGCGATCTACGAGGTCATCAACTCGATGCTCTCCGAAGAGGCGGTGCTCGGCTACGAGTACGGCTATTCGCTGGCCGAGCCGAACGGCCTGACCGTCTGGGAGGCGCAGTTCGGCGACTTCGCCAATGGCGCCCAGGTGGTGATCGACCAGTTCATCTCGTCGGGCGAATCCAAGTGGCTGCGCATGTCGGGCCTGGTGCTGCTTCTGCCGCACGGCTACGAAGGGCAGGGCCCGGAGCATTCCTCTGCGCGGCTCGAGCGCTATCTGCAGCTTTGCGCACAGGACAACATGCAGGTCGCCAATTGCACCACGCCGGCGAACTATTTCCATATTCTGCGCCGTCAGCTGAAGCGCGACTTCCGCAAGCCGCTGATCCTGATGACGCCGAAATCGCTGCTCCGGCACAAGCGGGCGGTCTCCGACATCGCCGAGATGGCGGGAGAGACGACCTTCCATCGCCTGCTCGCCGACGATGCCGAGCGGCGCAAGGATTCGGCGATCAAGCTGGTCAAGGATTCCAAGATCCGCCGCGTCGTCATGTGCTCGGGCAAGGTCTATTACGATCTCTACGAGGAGCGGGAGAATCGCGGCATCGACGACGTCTACCTTCTGCGCGTCGAGCAGCTCTATCCGTTCCCGGCGAAATCGCTGATCACGGAGCTGTCCCGCTTCAAGAACGCGGAGATGGTGTGGTGCCAGGAAGAGCCCAAGAACATGGGATCGTGGACCTTCATCGACCCCTATCTGGAATGGGTGCTCGACCATATCGGCGCCGAAAAGCGCCGGGCCCGCTATTGCGGACGCCAGGCCTCCGCCTCGCCGGCCGCCGGCACCATGTCGAAGCATTTGGCCGAATTGAACGCTTTCCTGGAGGATGCGCTGGGCGCCTGAGCTCGATCATGGCTCTTCCTCCTCAACGAGACCGGCGAGCGACGGCGGCCGTATCCGCGGCCGGCGTCAGCTCCGATCCCATTGGCCTTTCCGTCGCGCGATGCGCTATAGGTGCGTCGCTCCTGTCCTGCAACCACGAAAACCGGCCGCAATCGGCGGCCGCATTCCAGGAATGAACGATGACGACTGAAATCAAGGTCCCGACCCTGGGCGAATCGGTCACCGAGGCCACGATCGCGCAGTGGTTCAAGAAGCCGGGCGATAGCGTCGCGCAGGACGAGACCATCGCCGAGCTGGAGACCGACAAGGTGACGGTGGAAGTGCCGGCGCCCGCCTCAGGCGTGTTGCAGGACATCGCGGCGAAAGAGGGCGAGACGGTCGAGGTCGGCGCCATCATCGGCTCCATCGGCGATGGGGAGGGCAAGAGCGGTGGAAGCTCCGTCGGCGAGCCGAAGCCTGAAAAGGCACCGGCGCCCGCCCAGGCCGAGAAAGCCGAGCCTGCCCCGCAGGCGAGCGCTGCCGCTTCCGGCAAGCTGGTCGAGGTCGTCGTGCCGGCCGCCGGCGAGTCGGTGACCGAGGCCGATGTCGGAACCCTGTTCAAGAAGGTCGGTGACAGCGTCACCGCCGACGAGCCGCTGCTGGAACTTGAAACCGACAAGGCGGCGCAGGAAATCCCCTCGCCTGTCTCCGGCGTCATTCGCGAACTCGCGGTGAAGGAGGGCGACACCGTTCAGGTCGGCGCTCTGCTCTTGAAGATCGAGGAAGGTGCGGCCGGTGCCAAGCCGAATGGCGGTGCCGAGGCCAAGCCGGCCGAAACCGCCGCGCCGGCGGAGGCCAAGGGTGGCTCGTCCATGCCGCCGGCCCCCTCGGCCCAAAAGATGATGGCCGAAAAGGGCATCTCCACCGACAGCGTCGAGGGATCGGGCAAGCGCGGTCAGGTGCTGAAGGGCGACGTGCTCGATGCCATCGCCAAGGGTGGGTCCGCGCCCGCCTCGCCGCCAGCGCCGGCTCAGGCCCGCGCACCGTCGGCGCCCGGTGACGACGCGCGCGAGGAGCGGGTGCGCATGACCCGCCTGCGCCAGACCATCGCGCGCCGGCTGAAGGACGCTCAGAACACGGCGGCCATGCTGACCACCTTCAACGAGGTGGACATGACCGCGGTCATGGAGCTCAGGAAGCGCTACAAGGACCTCTTCGAGAAGAAGCACGGCGTGAAGCTTGGCTTCATGGGCTTCTTCACCAAGGCGGTCTGCCACGCGCTGAAGGAGATTCCCGCGGTCAACGCCGAGATCGACGGCACCGACCTGATCTACAAGAACTTCGCCCACATCGGCATGGCCGTCGGTACCGACAAGGGGCTCGTCGTTCCGGTCATCCGCGATGCCGACCAGATGACCATCGCCGAAGTCGAGAAGGAGCTAGCCCGGCTCGCCAAGGCGGCGCGCGACGGCAAGCTGGAAATGGCCGACATGCAGGGCGGCACCTTCACCATCACCAATGGCGGCGTCTATGGCTCGCTGATGTCGACGCCGATCTTGAACGCGCCGCAGTCGGGCATCCTCGGCATGCACAAGATCCAGGAGCGGCCGATGGCGATCGGCGGCAAGGTCGAGATCCGGCCGATGATGTATCTGGCGCTGTCCTACGATCACCGCATCGTCGACGGCAAGGAGGCAGTGACCTTCCTGGTGCGCGTCAAGGAGAGCCTGGAAGACCCCGAGCGCCTGGTTCTGGACCTCTAGGACCTTGCCCGTCGTGAGCCCGGCCGAACGGCGCCGGGCCCGATCAACAGCCCGATAGGATCGTCATGCGCGTTTTCGGCTTTGCGATCGCCGCCGCCGCCACCCTCGCCGTCCCGACCGGTGCGGCGTGGGCACAGGCCGACGGCATGCCCGACTATCGCGACGACCGGTCCACCGCGACGTCGGTGATCGAATCGCTCTACAACGCCATCGAGCGCAGGGAATATCTGCGCGCTTGGTCCTACTTCCGCGACGAGCCCGACCGGCCGGACTTCGACAGCTTTTCCAAGGGCTACGAGACGACCGAGCATGTGCGGGTGAAGACCGGCGAGGCCGTGAGCGAGGGCGCCGCCGGATCGATCTACACCTCGCTGCCGGCCGTCGCCGAAGCGACTTCGGCGGACGGCGGCATTTCCGTTTATGCCGGCTGCTATCAGCTCCGCCTCGTGCAGCCTGCGGTTCAGGCCACGCCGCCCTACCAGCCCATGGGCATCGTCAACGGCCATCTCGCACCCGTGGATGCCTCGTTCGAGGATGCCTCCGGCGATTGCGAAGGCGCCGCGCCGTGACCCGCTGCCGGGCCCGCGAGAGAGATTAATGGAAACACCCTTCGCCACCGAAATCATGTTGCTCGGCTGGTCGGTCGTGATCCTGTTCGTGCACATCGGGCTGCAGGGACAGTTGGCGACCGCCGAGCGCGGGCTCGACTGGAATGCGTCCGCCCGCGACGGCGAACAGAAGCCGCTCGGCAAATATGCCGGCCGCGCCGACCGGGCCTTGAGGAATTTCCTCGAAACCTATCCCGCCTTCATCGGCCTCGCCTTGGCCTTGGCCATGACGAACCGCGCCGGCGGCCTGGGCATGATCGGCGCCTGGCTCTGGTTCGTCGCCAGGATCGTCTACATCCCGCTCTATCTCTTCGGCGTGCCCTATGTGCGCAGCCTGGTCTGGCTGGCCTCGCTGCTCGGGCTCGTCCTGATGCTCGTCCAACTTCTCTTCTAGATCTCGATGCAGGAAAGCAGTGCTATGGCTGACCCCTACGATCTCGTCGTCATCGGCTCGGGCCCGGGCGGCTATGTCTGTGCCATCAAGGCGGCTCAGCTCGGCCTCAAGGTGGCGGTCGTCGAAAAGCGCAAGACCTATGGCGGCACCTGTCTGAACGTCGGCTGCATTCCGTCGAAGGCACTCCTCCACGCCTCCGAGATGATGGCGGAGGCGCAGCATTCGTTCGCCGATCTCGGCATCGAGGTGAAGCCCAAGCTCAACCTGGACAAGCTGCTGGCCCACAAGGACAAGACGGTGAAGCAGAACGTCGACGGCGTCTCCTTCCTGTTCAAGAAGAACAAGATCGACGGCGTCATCGGCACCGGCAGGATCGCCGCGCCAGGCCAGATCGAGGTGACGAAGGAGGACGGCTCGACCGAGACGCTGGCGGCGAAGGCCATCTGCATCGCCACGGGCTCGGACGTCGCCGGCATTCCCGGCGTCGAGCTCGCCTTCGACGGCGAGACGATCGTCTCCTCCGACCATGCCATCGGCTTGAAGAAGGTGCCCGAGCATCTGATCGTCGTCGGCGCCGGCGTCATCGGCCTGGAGCTCGGCTCGGTCTGGTCGCGCCTGGGCGCCAAGGTCACCGTCGTCGAGTTCCTCGACAAGGTGCTGGGGCCGATGGACGGCGAGGTCTCCAAGCAATTCCAGCGCATGCTCGCCAAGCAGGGCCTCGACTTCAAGCTGTCGGCCAAGGTGACGGGCGTCGAGAGGACCAAGAAGGGCGCCAAGGTCACCTTCGAGCCGGTCAAGGGCGGCGAGGCGGAAAGCCTGGAGGCCGACGTCGTGCTCGTCGCCACCGGCCGCAAACCCTACACCGAAGGCCTCGGGCTCGATGCGGTGGGCGTCAAGCTCGACAATCGCGGCCGGGTCGAGATCGACGACCATTTCCGCACCAATGTCGAGGGCATCTATGCCCTGGGCGACGTGGTGAAGGGGCCGATGCTCGCCCACAAGGCCGAGGACGAGGGCGTCGCGCTGGCCGAACAGCTGGCCGGCCAGGCGGGACACGTGAACTACGACGTCATTCCGTCGGTGGTCTACACCTCGCCCGAGGTCGCCTCCGTCGGCCGAACCGAGGAGGAGCTGAAGGCCGCGGGCATCGCCTATAATGTCGGCAAGTTCGTCTTCTCGGCCAACGGCCGGGCACGCGCCATGCTGCACACCGACGGCTTCGTGAAGTTCCTGGCCGACAAGGAGACCGACAAGGTGCTCGGCTGCCATATCGTCGGCTCTAGCGCCGGCGAGATGATCCACGAGGCAGCGGTGCTGATGGAGTTCGGCGGTTCGTCGGAGGATCTGGCGCGCACCTGCCACGCTCACCCGACCATGTCCGAAGCGGTCAGAGAAGCGGCCATGGCCGCCTTCGCCAAGCCGATCCACAGCTGAGGACGGTCCACGACGTGCCAGCTGGCATCGTGCTCAGGCGACTTGTGGCCTCCACGCGATGACCCCTGCGGTGCGGGCCCGCACCTCAGGCGAGGCGAGACAGGAGGCGAGTGACTCATAGCCTGGCGCTCCTGGATGAGGCAGTACGATGCTCGGTATGCTGTGATTGGCGGGACAGAAGAGAATCGTCTCTTCTGGTCCCACTTCGGCGAGATTCAGAATTAGGGAGGAGCGCGTCAGCATGATCAGAGGACGCCTGCCCGGACGCGCGCGCAGGTGGACCATAAGAGCTTCCTGAGTCGCTTGGCTCAATCCCTGCTCGATCATGTCGACAACCAGAACGGCGGGCCTCTGCGACTCCAGCGCAACGACCAGCGTCGTCAGCGCGTCGGAGGGGGCCCCGCCCTCCTCGGAGAGCCAAGCCAGCGTGTGTTCGACGCGCCGTGCGAGCTCCGGGTCATCCTCCAGTCGGTCCCGAATCGCCTGGCCGCCATCCTCCAACCGATCGAGTCCGAGAAAGGCCGCATCGGGCAGAGCGTCCGCCAGCCGCTGGGCGAGCCGGGTCTTACCGCAGCCCAACGGGCCGACGATATAGGTCAATGGCCGCAGCGCATGCAGTTTGAACCGCTCGCCACCCCAAGGCCAAGGCAGGTCGAAAGCAACCTCCGGCGCGTCGGACGCCATCATTTTCGTCAGCACGCCGGCCGTCAACGCACGCCCGTTGGCGATTTCACCTCGCAGTGCTCGAACCCGCTCCAAGCGGTCGGCAAGCGCACCAAGCTGCGTCCGCAGATCGCCTTGGTGTGCGGCCAGCGTTGGCTCCAGCTCCTGAAGGTCGCCGTCCAGGACGTGCGCTACTTGAGCTAGGCTGAAGCCCAAGGCGCGCAGCGCCACGATCTCGCCTGCTCGCTCAATTTCGGATGGGCCGTAGATACGCCATCCCACCTCCGTGCGACGCGGTGTGATCAGACCGCGCTGTTCGTAGATCCGCAACGTTTTCACGGAGAGCCCGAGTTTCTGCGCGGCCTCGGAGGGGCTCAAATAGAAAGTGGATGTGGTCACGAATCACCTGTTCTCGGTTGAGCCCCGCCTTATGCGGGTCGATCCCAGGGGACGGGTCAAGCCCCACCGTAAGCGCGGCGGTTGCCTGGCCAGATTGACGTCCCCACTTATCTGACTTAAGTCAGATATCATGCTTGCCGATCCCATCTCCCGTTTCCGCCGCTTCAATCGTGCCGTCACCGCCGAGGTGGGCGCGCTCGACACCTCGTTTCTCGGTCGGGGCCGTCCTCTTGGAGCGGCGCGCGTGCTGAACGCCATCGGCCATGGTCGCTCTGATGTGGCAGCCGTCCGCGACTATCTCGGCCTCGATTCGGGCCTGATGAGCCGGCTGCTGCGAGGTCTGGAGGACGAGGGGCTGATCGCGACCACGCCGCACCTGGACGACGCGCGGCGGCGTGTGGCGACGTTGACCGAGGCCGGGCGGCAGGAATTCGAAGCCTACGAAACGCTCTCCAACGAGCGGGCCGAGACGTTCTTTGCCAAGCATCCGCACCCCGAAGCGCTGCTGGCGGCCATGGATCTCGTGGCCTCGGCGCTGGGGCAGGATCGGGCGACGATCGAGGAGGTCGATCCGCGCGGCGAGGAAGCACGCTACTGCCTCGGCGAATACTATGCCGAGCTGGCGCGTCGCCTCGAACGGGGGTTCGACGTCTCGCTGTCGCGCGATCCCGAGGCCGGCAACATGGTCCGCCCGCGCGGCGCCTTTCTCGTGGCGCTGTCGGATGGCCTGCCGATCGGCTGCGTCGGCCTGAGTGGACATGGCGGGGCGGTCGCGGAGATCAAGCGCCTCTGGGTCGCGCCCAGCGCGCGGGGCCTCGGCGTTGGCCGTCGGCTCATGGCGGAGGCCGAGACGATCGCGCGTGCGTTATCGATCGAAACGTTGCGGCTCGACACCAACAGCGCGCTGCCCGAAGCAAGCCGGCTCTATCGCCGTGCCGGCTGGCAGGAGATCGACCGTTTCAACGACGATCCCTATCCCGACCTGTTCTTCGAAAAGCGGCTGTGACGACCCGATCCGCAATCGGCATTTCATCAGGCGCGCCGCATGGATCGTGCTTTCTCACAGAAACCGCATCGCTTCGTCCGGGCCGTCTGTGGCCCGCAACAAAAAGGCCCGGAACGCGCGCCCCGGGCCTTCTCGTCGGTGGGATTGGAACGCTGCCCGCGATCAGCTCTTCCGTTCGTCCAGCGTGGTCGTCGTGCCGGTGGTCACGATCGGCTTTTTGACGCCGGCGTCGGCGGTGGTCATCGAGTAGGGGCAGGCCAGGGCCGGAGCCACGGCGAAGGCGCTGATCGCAAGCGCCAGAGTTGCAGCAGTCATTGCTCTCATGCCGGAAATCTCCTTTTCGGCTTCGCAACCGGAAAAAGAGTAGCACCGCGACATGCTGTCGCAAGCGTGCAGTGATCAACTTTCGGTGCGGCCGAGCTCCACCTCAGTCGGCACGTTTTACCGTCCAGCCATCCCGGCGCAGCAGTTCCACCAGCCCCTCCTTGCCGGGAAGGTGCAGCGCTCCGATGGCGACGAACGCGCCGCCGTCTTCCAGGATCGGTTCGAGCCGCTCGGCCATGGTATGGTTGCGGGCCGTCACCACCCGTTCCTCGAACTCGGCATAGGCGGCGCCGGGCTCGCTGCCGCTGCCCGGTCCCGCCATGGGCGCGACGAGTTCCGTCAGCGGCGCGATCTCCCCGATGCGGCCGTCCAGATAGAGCTCGGTCATGGTCGCCATGACGTCGGGCATCTGGTCGGCCAGCGCAACGGACGCCAGCAGGCTGTCCACCTGGAGATCCATCGGCAGCGAGGCCATCGCCTCCAGCTGCTCCTCCGCCTTTTCTAGCCCCAGGACGGGCTTGCCCTCCGCCTCGGCCTGCCGGGCGAGCGACACGTCGAGCACGGCCTGGCCGGCGGCCTTGCGCGCGACCTCGCAGGCCGGCAGCAGCAAGGTCACGCCCGAAAACCACGGCTGCAGCGTCTTGATCGCGCCGTAGACGAGCCCGTGCTCTTCGAGGCCTTCTTCCAGCTCGCTGCGCTGCTGGGGCGTCAGCAGATCGTCGAGGGACTGGCCCGGCGGCAGCGTCGTCAGGTCCGGGCGAGCCAGCATCGCCGTCGCCGCCTTGCGCTCGTCGAGGACGTCGGTGGTCTCGATGACCAGCGTCTCGGCGTGGTCGAAGGCCTTGTCCGCCGCCTCTGGCAGGGAGAGCACACGCGGATCGGTCAAGTGCATCGTGCCGAACAGATAGGACGGCGCGAGATTGCCCTTGGTGACGGAAAACAGCCTGCCTTCGCCGTTCGGCGTATCGACCGCCGCCGCCTCGAGCGCCGCCGTCTGGTCGGGGGTCAGCGTCGCAAGCAGGCTATGGCCGGGGCAGGCCGTCGCATCGGACGCGCTGTCTTCGGCAGCCGCATAGCCGGCCCAGACCACCGCCAGGACCAGCAGCAAAGGCAGGAGAGCGGCAACGGCGAGAGCCGCCCGCGTCACTCGTTCGAGAGCGGCGTCGGCAACGCCGCGAGGATCCGTCGCGTACATGGGCGATGCTTTACCCCGCGCTTCCCCACCGAATGGTGAACGGCGTGCGCGAAATTGCTTCAATTGCGGCGCGCCCGGGGGTGGGCCTGCTGGTAGATCGTCATCAGGCGGGCCGAATCGACCGCGGTATAGGCCTGGGTGGTCGACAGGCTGGCATGGCCGAGCAGGTCCTGGATGGCGCGCAGATCGCCGCCCGCGGCGAGCAGATGGGTTGCGAAGGAATGACGCAGCGCATGCGGCGTGGCCGATTCGGGCAGCCCGAGCGCTCCGCGCAGCCTGGCCATCTCGCGCTGGACGATCTGCGGCCGCAGCGGTCCGCCGCGCGTGCCGCGAAACAGCGGCTCGCTGGCGGAGAGGGCGAACGGGCAAAGCCGGCGATATTCGGCGACGGCTTCGAGCACCGCCGGCAGAAGCGGCACGAGCCGGGTCTTGCCCCCCTTGCCGGTGATCGGGATCGAGCGGGCGTCGTCGTCGGTCAGCGCGTCTCCCGCCAGCGACAACGCTTCCGAGATGCGCAGGCCGCAGCCGTAGAGAAGGGTCAGGACGGCGGCGTTGCGGGCGGCGACCCAGGGCTCCGTGGCGAGCGCCCCGGCTTCTTCGGCAACGGCGGTGGCGTCGCCGACGCTCAGGGGCCGCGGCAGGGAGCGGCCCTGCTTCGGCGTGCGGATCGCCTTGGCGCCGGCGCTCGACGCCAGACCCTTGCGCTCGAGATGGCGGATGAAGGAGCGCACGCCCGCCAGCGACCGCCCGAGCGTTCGCGCGCCGACACCGTCGCGCCGACGCGCGGCCAGAAACGCGCGCAGATCGGCTGGTGTCAGAGCCGCGAAATCGGCCAATTCGGCCGGACGCCCATGATAGCCGGTGAGAAAGCCGAAAAACTGCCGCAGGTCGCGGTCGTAGGCCTCGAGCGTGTTGGCGCTGGCGCGACGCTCGTGGTCGAGACCGCGCAGCCAGGCGCCCCGTTCGTCGGCGAGCGGGCGCGTGGCGTTGACGAGAAAGGGCTGATTCATCGCTCTGTTCCCCGTTGCTCCCGGTTCTTCGCTGGCCCGTCCGGGCAAAACACCCGTCCGGGCGGCGACGCATCGCCTTGGCGCACTATATCGGGTCTGGCCGCGTCTCGGCAGCGCCGAGCGCCGCGGAACGGACAATGGAGGCGCCACGCCAGCATCGGCCGGATTGGTGAAGGAAGGATTGGCGACAGCCCGTCCCGACCTCCCGGCTCGAAACGGAGCGTGCGCCAGTTTCAGCAACGGGAGTTTTTTGATGAAACGGAACGCCAAAGCAGTGTGGAAGGGCGCCCTGGCCGATGGCACGGGCACGCTCACGACCCAGTCCGGCGCGCTCGAAAAGCATGGCTACTCCTTCAAGGCCCGATTCGAGGACGAAGAGGGACGCTCGGGCACGAATCCGGAAGAACTGCTCGCCGCCGCCCATGCCGGCTGCTTCGCCATGCAGCTCTCGCACTTCCTTGCCGAGAACGGCACTCCGGCCGACGAACTCGACGCCACCGCCGTGGTGACGGTGACGCCCGCCGACGGCGGCGGCTTTGCCATCCGTTCGAGCGCGATCACCCTGAAGGCCACCGTGCCGGGGATCGACGAGGCGACCTTCCAGTCTCTCGCCGGAAAGGCCAAGGAGGGCTGCCCGGTGTCCAAGGCTCTGGGAGCCATCGAGGTATTGCTGGAGGCGACACTCAGCGCCTGAGCCTCCGCAGAACGCGCGATCCGAGTGGTGTCCGCCACGAGAATCGGGTGCTGCTGGCCGGAGATCGCCCAAGCGTCTTCGTGACGGAAGGATGACGGGCGCCGGCTCCGAAGGCCCAGGGAAGAGCGGCGTTCGAGCGCAACCGTTCGGCCGCCGCATTTTTTTGCAAGTTGCCTGTTGACGAGGCCGTCGGGCTCAGCTTATAAGCCCATCCATCGACGGCGGACACGCCGCCGGCGAGCCCTTGGGTTCGCTCCAAAATCTGAGAAATCGGGTTGACAGGGTCGATTGGGATAGCTACTTGAGCGTGGCAATCTTGAGGGTTGGTTGAGCGGCAAGCTGAAGCGACCCGACGAAGATGTTTTGTCTTCGTGTTTTTTGACAATTGCATATGAGAGAGAAGAAAGAGAAGCGTGGGCGGCGGAAGTCTGCGGCTCTGGAGTGGGATTATCCTTTATCCTGCTTTGGGGTTTGAGAGGTTTTCCGACGTGTCATGT
>NZ_JAZHFT010000042.1:0-38007 GCF_036541425.1 Consotaella aegiceratis | reverse complement strand
CGCTCGAAGCGCTGCCCAGCCTGTTCCTGATCGTGTTGATCATTGGCGGCATCGTGATGGGCATCTTCACCGCCATCGAGGCCTCGGCGATCGCCGTGGTCTACACCATGCTGCTCGCCTTCGTGGTCCACCGTACGGTACCGTTCAGGCAGTTTCCCCAGTTTCTGATGGAAACGGCGGAAATGACCGGTGCGATCATGCTGCTTCTCGCCGGCTCGGCAGCACTCTCCTTCGCCATGGCCTTCACCGGCATTCCGGCGGCGGTCACCAGTGTCATTCTGGGCATCTCTGACAACCCCTATGTGGTGCTGCTGATCATCAACCTGGTGCTTCTGGTGGTCGGCTGCTTCATGGACATCGGCCCGGCGATCCTGATCTTCACTCCGATCCTCCTGCCGATCGCGCAAAGCGTCGGCATGGACCCAATCCACTTCGGCGTCGTGCTGATCTTCAACCTGGCGATCGGCACGATCACGCCGCCGGTGGGCACTGGGCTGTTCGTGGGCGCCAGCGTCGGCAAGGTGAAGGTGGAACGGGCAATCGTGGCCCTGGCGCCGTTCTATGCCGTCATCTTCGTGATCCTGCTCGTCGTCACCTACGTCCCGGAGCTGACGATGTTCCTGCCGCGCTATTTCGGCATGGCGAACTGATAGCGAAAACAGACTAGACCAATAGCGCCACTATACATGACGACATAGCGGTGCGGCGGCGCCTCCATAGGAAAAATAGAATGACAAATCTTCTCAAGGACAAGATCGCGGTCGTTACCGGCGCAGCTTCCGGCATCGGTCTGGCCAGCGCCGAGGCGATGATCGGCGAAGGCGCTCGGGTAGTGTTCGTCGATCGCGACGAGAAAAGGCTTCAGGAACTGGCCGGCCAGCACGGTGCCGCGGCGGTTCCGCTCTCTCTCGATCTTCTAGATCCCGCGGCTTGCGCGGCATTGCCGGAACGGGCATTGAAGCTTGTCGACCGGATCGACATCTTGCATGCCAACGCGGGTACCTATATCGGCGGCGATCTGTTGGATACGGATTTGACAGCCATCGATCGGATGCTGAATCTCAACATCAACGTCGTCATGAAGAACGTACGCTCGATTCTTCCGCATATGATCGAACGCGGTAGGGGCGACATCGTCGTGACCTCTTCCGTCGCCGGCCACTATCCGGTTCCCTGGGAGCCGGTCTACGCATCGTCGAAATGGGCGATGAGGTCTTTCGTGCAAATCATGCGTCGTCAACTCATCAAGCACGGCATCCGCGTGGGCTCGGTATCGCCCGGACCGGTGGTAAGCGCCCTGTTGGCCGATTGGCCGGAAGAAAACCTTCGCAAGGCGAAAGAAAATGGCAGCCTCATCGACCCCAAAGAAGTGTCCGATGCCGTCATCTATATGCTGGCACGGCCGCGCAACGTCACGATCAGAGACATCGTCATATTGCCAAGCAACTTTGACATTTAGGTCGTTGTTCCGCTGATGGAGGAACAGCCTGTGAATTCGGCTTGCTGTCTGACCGAAGAATGCCGACAACCAAGGGTTGGCCCGCGAAAGCGGGCACTGGCCGGATATTGGGAATGCGATCGAACGGCGGAACCGGGATGCTCCGATCGCCAAAGCTGGAGTTCGTCAAAAAACCGGTTTCTCAGAAGGTCTTCTAATAGTAAATTCGGGATATTTACTCTTCATAAATGAAGTCAAAGATGGAAATATCTAACAAGACCGATAACGTTGCGGCGGTGATGAAGGTCTTTGCTGTTCTGGAGGCGTTGGCTGAAGGCGATTCATTGAATCTCAATGACCTTGCGCAGAGGGCTTTAACCTCGACGAGCACGGCTCATCGATTCCTTCAAACGATGAAACGGCTTGGCTACATCCATCAGAATGGCGACGACAAATATACCCTGACGCTGAAGTTCTTCGGTTTGGCGGCGAGCGTCGCAAAAAACCACGCCGACCTTGTGGCTGTCGCCGATCCTGCCATGAACCAGCTATCTGAGACCACTCGCGAGGCAGTCAATCTCGGGATTCTCGATGAGACTGGCCACAGCGTCGTATATATCCATAAGTATGATGCGCATTTCAGTCTCGGCGCGCAGACGTTCGTTGGTCGACGCAACCCGCTCTATAGCACTGCGCTTGGAAAAGTGCTGCTGGCGTGGCTGGACGGGAATTGTGCGAAGAAGTATCTAGAGGCAGTGGAGTTTATTCGGTTCACACCGAACACGCTGGCCAATGTCGATGCGGTCATGTCTGAATTGGAAACGGTTCGTCGACAGGGTTATGCGGAGGATAACGAAGAAGGCGAGATCGGCGTGCATTGTTTGGCTGCGCCTATTTTCAATCATCTTGGGAAAGTTGTCGCTGCGATAAGCGTTTCATTTCCAGTTTCTAGATATATCGAAAATAATAAAAGCCGATATATAAAAGAAATGCAAATATCTGCGGCAAATATTTCTGGGAACATTGGGTTCCATAGATATAATATTATAAATTAATAATGCCTCGTGAACCGGCACGGACTCGACCACTTCGAAGGTCAGGCCGGCAGCCTCGCTCGTCCGTTTGAGCCCGGCGATGCGCTCGACCGGCCAGACCTCGCCCGCCGGCACATCATAGATGGCCGTCACGATGCCCGGGATCTGCCGGATCGAGCCAAGGCTCACCGGATCGTCGGCCCCATACCGACGGACGTCATCTTCACCGGTGTGCCCCTCCAATGAGATCTCGGCCACGGTGGGCCGCATAGCAGCTGGACTTGAATGTCAGGGGGGCGCGTTGCTGTGCCGGCTTGGGGGGCGATCGGATCCGCTACGTCGCGACATCGCTGATGGCGACATCGCTTTCCATCCGCCAGTCGCGGCCCAGACGGCGGGGCTCTCCCGTCAATTCGACACTGGCTCTCAGCCGCACGTCGCCGCTCGAGGCGCCAACCATGAGCGTGAAGAGGCCGGGCTCGACCATCCGAGTGCCATCGGCCCCGGTAAAATTCAACATGTCCGTGGGGACGCTGAAGACGACGCGGCGTGCTGTTCCGGGTCGGAGTTGCACGCGCGCGAACGCCTTCAGCTCTTTGACGGGACGAACGATGGATGCGAGGTCGTCGCGAACATAAAGCTGAGGAACGGCCACGCCTGTTCGCGAACCGACGTTGCGGATGACGAACGAAAGCCGAACGTCGCCCGATTGCACAGGCACTTGGTTCTCGACCAACGCCAAGTCAGAGAACTCGAACCGCGTATAGGCGAGTCCGTGGCCGAAAGGATACCGGCTGCCGAAATGGCGGGCGATCGGCGAGCCGGGACTTTTGAATTTGTGATTATAGTAATAAGGCAGCGCACCGGCGCTTTGCGGGAAGGACAAGGGCAGGCGCCCGGACGGCTCGACGGCCCCGCTCAAAACGGCGGCCAATCCATTGCCTCCCTCCTGACCGCCGAGAAACGCGACCACCTGGGCCGCCAGCTTCTCCTCGAGACCACCGAGATTGTAGGGACGGCCGCTCGTCAAAACGACGACGACGGGCGTTCCTGTTGCGACGATTGCCTCCAACAGCTCTTGCTGGACGCCAGGAAGGGCCAGGGAGTCGACGTCCGAACCCTCGCCCACGGTGCCGGTCCGGAAAACGCCGGACAGGTCGCCCACGCAGACGATGGCAACGTCGGCCGCTTTGGCGGTCGCAACGGCGTGCGGAATCATGTCGAGACGCGTGGAAAGCGTAGAGGGCTGATCGAGGCCGGCGCTGTCATCGACATCGCCTGGGAACAGAGGAATGCCCGCGCTGCGTCGGTCCAGGATGTTGCAGCCGCGCGAATGGATCACCTGCTCGTCACCCAGTGCAGCCTTCAAACCGTCAAGCAACGTCACGACGCTCGATGCGGCCTCGGCGACCTCGTTGAAAATGAGGTGGACCGGAAAGCTGTAGCCCCCGAGAAGCGCCATCGGATCGTCGGCGGTCGGGCCGATGACGGCAACCTTGCTCCCTCCCGCAAGAGGCAATATTCCGTTGTTGTCCAGAATGACGATGGACTGTTCGGCCGCCGTTCTGGCGAGCTCAATCGTTTGCGGCGCTTGAAGCACGATCGCGCCATCGTCGGCATAGGGCTTTTCGAACAGGCCGAGACGGACCTTCTCTGTCAAGATCCGGTGCACAATCTCGTCGATCGTGTCGAGCGTGATTGAACCCGCAGCGAGCGCCGCGGGCAAGTCGCGCACGCACTCGTCGTTGGGCAGTTCGATATCGAGACCCGCGTTGTACGCGAGCACTGCCGCCTGAGCCCGGTCTGCCGCCACGCGGTGGTGCTGGTGAAGTTGACCGACACCGCCATAGTCGGCGACGATGATGCCGTCAAAGCCCCACGCCTCACGCAGCACCTCGGTCAGGAGGCGGCTGGACGAATGGCACGGCTCCCCGTCGATGTCGTGATAGGCTGGCATGACTGAGCCGGCGTCGGCCAATCGGACTGCCATCTCGAAAGGAAGCAGAAAGGTGTCGTTGAGCTCTCGCCAGCCCATGTGAACGGGCGCGTGGTTGCGTCCACCTTCGCTTGCCGAGTGACCGGCAAAGTGCTTCAGCGTGGCCAGAACCGCTCGATCATGTCCTTGGAGCCCGCGGACGTATCGAGCGCCCATCACGCCGACGAGGTAGGGATCTTCGCCGAAGCTTTCTTCCGTGCGTCCCCAGCGAGGGTCTCTGATCACGTCGAGGACCGGCGCCAGCGCCTGGCGGCAGCCGACGGCGCGTGCCTCGTCTCCGATCTCGGCCCCGATCGCCTCGATCAGGTCCGGATTCCAGGTCGAGCCATAGGCGATCGCCGATGGAAACAGCGTCGCTCCCTTGATCATTAGTCCGGACAGGCACTCCTCGTGGGAGATCGCCGGGATCCCTAGGCGAGTCTCTTCGACGAAGAACTTCTGCAAGCTATTGAGCGCCCGAACACCCTGCGATGCCTCGACGTTCAGCGTTCCGATCGAACGGCTCACATGGCCCATTCCGGTGCTGAGCAACTGCTTCAGCATGTCAGCGTCAGCGGGTTTTGACGCCTCGAACTTGCGAACCGTGTGGCGACCATTCTCGTCGAGGATCAGCCAGATGGAGCGCATCTGCCCGAGCTTCTCATCGAGCGTCATTCGCCCGAGCAAATCGTGAACACGGGCTTCGACGGACAGGCTTGGATCTTTGTAGGGGAGGGTCATGATGGCGCATTTCATTGGTAAGGCCGCCGCAAAGCGAACGCCCTAACGCTCGACTCCGAAAGTCGGGGGCGGCGAGCGCCTTCTTCTCGACTCTGGTGCTTGGCACGGCGGATCGAACGAAAGGAAGTTCATCCGAGGCGATCCCCGCCGGCCATTTGTTTCATTATGAAAATAATTGGAGCCAAGCCGGAAATCAAGGACCGTCAGCTCATGCAGTGGCGGGCTGCAGCGCCGTCGCATCGAGGACCATCTTGACCGCACCCAACGTAACAGCACGAAGACCAAGCTGGCTCAGAACGATTTGGGGCACGATATAAACATCTCCGCCCAACCGATGGCGAAGCACATCAGCGACGAAGGAGCCGCCCCGAGTAATCGAGCCGGACAACACGACGGTCGTCGGATTGAGGATGGCCGTTACGCTCGTTGCGGCCATGGTCGCATAGTCAAGAAGCTGGCGTACGAGCTCGAGGCGCTCGTTCGAGGAAAAAACCCCATCGAAAGCTTCGACCGTGATCTTTCCCTCTTGATAGTCACGACTGACCTCTTCGAGCGCGACAAACGCATTTTCCGGAATGCCCTGATCGAAGCGTAGCGACTGTCGGTCGCCGAGCAGTGGCAATCTATGGCCGCCGAGGCGGGGATCATCGAGAAACCACTTCAACTCCCCCGCCGCATCGGAACCGCCGCGATAGACTTCCCCTCCCACCATGATGCCCGCGCTCGCGCCTGGCCCGACCGACAGCCGCACCAGGTTGTCGACATGCCGACCCGCCCCGAACGTCCATTCGCCAACGACAGCCAGATGCCGATCGCTGTCAACGAAAACGGGTTCGTTGAATTCGGCCTGCAACAGATCGCGCAGCGGCAGCGATTTCCAGCCGAGCCGAGCGGTGAGAACGACCAGGCCCTCCGGTTGGCGAACCATGGACTGGACGCCGACGCCAATGCCGCAAAGAGAACAGCCGGCAGGAAGAGGCTCGGCGTGCAGGGATCCGATCAGCGAAACGAGCGCCGCGAGGTTCTTTTCGCTGTCACGCGAGGTGTCACACCGAAGTTCGCAAAGAACTCCGCCGTTCAAATCGGAAAGAACGCCATAGAACCCTGAAATGTGCGCGTGAACCGCTATGATCGCATAAGCGTCGCCGCGAAACCGCACGCGGGTCGCAGGCCGGCCGATCGACGACGATTCACGTCCGACATTTTCGACCAGTCTTTCGGCCATAAGATCGGACAGTATCCGCACGACTGTAGGGAGGCTGATCTCAAGTTTGCTCGAAATTTCTGATGGTGTCGTCTCTTCCGATCGCCGGATAAACTCGATAATCTTGAACCTGTTATAACGGCGCGAAATGCTCGTTTTCGATGATCCATTTCTCTTGCTCATTCGCCCCGCTCGCTTTCGTCGACAATAAACACGACTGATATCGGTTGCCGTACCAGACCGTCAGGCTCCGATCCAAGCCAGCCAAGCGATTCAGATACCAAATCTGCTCGACATCAATCTTCCCGCGCCGAAACGTCGCATCTGTACGGAAGTGGTCAGGAGGGTCGACCACTGCACGGTGACGCGGGTTGGGCCGCCCGGCACCGTTTTTCTGCCTGTTGGCGTTCGTTGACCGCGGCTGCCTACCGGTGAGCCTGTCCTTCAATGCATGCAGTCAAAGCGTCGGTTTCGACATGCCGCGGTTGCGGTGCTCACGCCCGCACGACGATGCCCCCGCCAAATCTGTTGACTCCCTCCGATCGGCTAGTTATTTTCATCATGAAAGAAAGGCCGGAATGGAGGACTAGGTATGGCCGACAGCAAAAATCACCCCAATCGCCGAGACGTATTGAGTACGATTGCCATAGCCGGCGCGGCTACAGCGTTAGGCGGGTTGGCCGCACCAGCGTTTGCGCAAGCCCGCAGTCTCGTCATCATCAGCAATGAATCGACCCAGGAGGGAAAGGACGCCTTCCAAAAGATCGTCGACGATTTTGCTGCCGATACCGGCGTCGACGTCAATCTGAGCTTCATGGACCATGAAGGTCACAAGACCGCCATCCGCAACTACCTCGTGACGGCGGCGCCAGACATCTGCTTCTGGTATTCGGGCGAGCGCATGCGCGCCTTTGTCCAACGCGGACTTTTCGACGACATCAGCGATCTGGTCGAGAAGGAAGACTATGCCAAGCCGCTCGGCGGTGCACTCAGTGCCGTCACCGTGAACGGCAAACAATATGGTCTGCCCTTGGGCGGTCGGTTGTACGGCAACTACTACCTCGCCGACGTCATCAAGGACAACGGCTTGACGATGCCCAAGACGTGGGACGAACTCATAACCTATGGCGAGGCGGCCAAGACCGCCGGTCTCGTCCCGATCACGATCGGCACGAAAGAGATCTGGCCGGTTGCCGGATTCTTCGACTCGCTCGATCTGCGCATCAATGGCCTGGATCGACATATGGCGCTGTGCGCGGGCGAGGTCAGCTATCTCGACCCGTCGGTTGCAGCGGTCTTCGACCATTGGCAGGAGCTGATCGAAAGGAAGTTCTTCCTGCCGGACAGCACGTCCTACACGTTCTCGGAAGCGGCGGCGTTGCTGGGTCGGCATAAGGCCGGGTTCATGAACATCGGCTCCTATGTCGAGAAGGAAATTCCCGAGGACCAGCAATCCAATCTTCATCTGGCGCCGTTCCCGAAGATCGCCGATGTCCCTCGTTTCGAGGACTTCACGGTGGATTCGATCCACATCCCGGCAAATGCCAAGCACAAGGATGTCGGCCGCGAGTTTCTCGCCTATTTCTACCAGCCGCAGAACCTGGGCCTGTACAACGAGGCAAAGGCCTACGTGCCGGCGCGCACCGACCTGCCACCGAGCAAGGATCCGCTGATCAACGAGCAGGTCGAAAGCCTCAAGAGTGTGGCGGGGACGGCGCAGTTCTTCGATCGCGATACCAATCCCGATATGGCGCAGGAAGCCATGAAGGGTTTCCAGGAGTTCATGGTTTTCCCCGATCGCCGCGAACAGATCCTGGCTCGACTGGAGAAGACACGGATGCGTGTCTACAAATAGATCGTCTCTGTTGCCTGTCTCCCCGACTGGGTCGGCTGTCAGGGCCGGCCCAGATCGCAACATTGGCTTCTCTTCATGAATATAACCGATACAGCTAGAGATCATCGCTCCGATGCGCCGGTTTCGCCTGGCGTCCAGGGACGCTCAAGCCACTTCTGGCGACGGCATCGTCATTGGATTTCTCCTGCGATTCTTCTTTTGCCAGCTGCCGCCATCTTCGGTGTCGTCATCCTCGGATCTGCCCTGCGGAGCTTCTGGATCAGCCTCCACAGCTGGGACGGAATGGGCCCAATGGCCTGGGTGGGGCTGGATAACTACCGCGAACTCATCGACGATCCGCAGTTTTACGTCTCGCTCAAAAACAACGTCATCTGGCTGATCGGCTCGATGTTGTCGGTTCCGATCGGCCTGGCCATCGCCCTGCTCATCAACCAGCAGATCCGCGGCATGAAAATCGTGAAGTCGCTCTTCTTCATGCCGATGGTTCTCGCATCCGTCGCCGTCGGGGTAGTCTTCAGCTGGGTTTACACGCCGCAGTTCGGGTTGTTGGCGCTCGCCGGATCCGCCTTTGGGTTCGATGCTCCCGCGGTGCTTTCGGATCCCGAACTCGTCACCTATGCCATTGTCGGCGCGGCGCTGTGGATGCACGTCTCCATGAACATGGTGCTTTATCTTGCCGGCCTGTCGAGCCTCGACGAGGACCTCATCGGCGCTGGGCGCGTGGACGGAGCGCGGGGCTGGACCATGCTGCGTCACGTCATTTGGCCGCAACTGATGCAGATGACGTTCATCGCTGTCGCTCTGACCGCTATCGGCGCGCTGCGTTCGTTCGACCTGATCGCCGTCATGACGGGCGGCGGGCCCTTCGGATCGTCCTCCACGCTCGCCTACCAAATGTTCGAACAGTCGATCTTCTCGTACCGCTTCGGATACGGCGCGGCCATCGCCGTCGTGCTTGTGGCGATCATGGCGATCTTCATCGGCTGGTACCTCCGCAAGATCATCCAAACCGAGCGGAGGGTGTAGTGTTTCCTCGTCCGATTCCCGCCAACGCGAGGACCCATCGCCTGCTCTACATGGCCATGGTCATTATGATCCTGCTGGTTTGGCTGGCTCCTCTCTTCGCGATCCTCATGACGTCGGCGCGATCCACCGAGGATCTCGTCCTCGGCAACTTCTGGGGCTGGCCCACGAAGTTCTCGCTTTTCCAGAACTATGTCGACGTCATGACAAGAACTGACATGTCTCGGTTCTTTCTAAACAGCCTCATCATCACGCTACCGTCCGTTGCCGTGGTTCTCGTGTTATCCTTGCTTTCGGGATTTGTCCTTTCGAGGTTCAACTTCCCCGGCAATATGATCATATTTGCGCTCTTCATTGCGGGAAACTTCCTGCCGGCGCAGATCATGATGATCCCGGTTCGGGACCTGATGGTCAGACTTGGAATCTACAACACCTATCTGGCCCTCATCCTGTTTCATGTCGCCTTGCAGACGGGGTTCGCGACGCTGTTCATGCGAAATTTCGTTGCCGCTTTGCCAAATGAGCTGTTCCAGGCTGCCCGCGCCGAGGGCGCCTCGCCGTTCCAGATTTTGATCCATGTGGTCTTGCCGTTGGTTCGTCCCGGGCTGGCGGCTTTGGCAATCCTATTGTTCACGTTCATCTGGAACGACTACTTCTGGGCCCTGGTTTTGACCGTCGACAGCACCGTCAAGCCGGTGACCGCGGGTCTTGCAAGCCTCAAGGGCGAGTTCAGGGCCGAGTGGAATTTAATTGCCGCCGGTACGGTCATCGTGGCCCTGCCGCCCGTCGCGATGTTTCTCCTCATGCAACGGCACTTCATCCTGGGCCTGACCCAGGGGGCGGTGAAGGGATGAAGCTCGAAATTGCCGAGAAAAGCAAAATGTATAGTCTCGAACTCCAACACGTCCAGAAGAACTATCGAGCGTTCCAGGCTCTCAGCGACATCAATTTGACCGTCGACAAGGGCGAGTTCATCGTGATGGTCGGGCCGTCCGGCTGCGGAAAATCGACCCTCCTAAAATCCATAGCGGGATTGGAAGCTCTGAGCGGCGGAAAGATCCTGATCGACGGGCGGGACGTCACCGGCGAGGAGCCGAGCGAGCGCGGCATCGCGATGGTCTTCCAGTCCTATGCGCTCTATCCGCATATGAGCGTTGCCGAAAATATGGGTTTCGGCCTTCGGATGGCCAAGCGACCGAAGGCAGAGATCAACGCTGCCGTCACCAGGGCGGCCCACATTCTGCGGCTTACCGATCAACTGGACAAGTTGCCGAAGCAGCTTTCGGGTGGACAGCGCCAGCGGGTCGCGATTGGACGAGCGATAACCCGTTCTCCGAGCGTCTTTCTGTTCGATGAACCGCTGTCGAACCTCGACGCCGCCTTGCGCACGCAAATGCGAGTGGAACTGGCGCAGCTGCACGCGGAACTCGGCTCGACGATGATCTACGTCACCCACGATCAGGTCGAGGCCATGACCTTGGCCAGTCGTATCGTGGTGCTCAATGCCGGCCGTGTCGAGCAGGTCGGCACGCCAGGGGAACTCTATAGCCGGCCCTGCAACCGGTTCGTGGCGGGCTTTCTCGGCGCGCCGCGGATGAATTTCTTCGAATCCGACATCGAATGCAGCGACGAAGGCCGAGCAATCGTCCGATTGCCGGGGATGGAGCCGTTCGAACGACAGCTCAGCACTGCCTCCAGCGCATCCGGGAAGGCCACAATCGGCGTTCGGCCAGAGGCTTTTCATATCCAGGCCAACGTGAATGACGTTCGTGTTCCGGGCGTCGTCCGTCTCGTCGAAGAGCTTGGGCGGGAAACCATTCTTTACGTCGATGCCTCGCCGCTCAGAACCTTCGATTCCGATACGGGTACGCACAACATCGCTGTTCACTTGGGCGAATCGCGGCCTTTCACGCCGGGAACGAACGTCGAGCTCGGTTTCGATCCGGCTCACGTCCATGTCTTCGCAGGCCCCGGCGAACTTTCTCAGACCTGACGCGAGCAGGGCACCGAATTCTTCCGACCTGCACGATCGCAGGCCCTCGAAAGCCAATGATGAAAAAACTGCCTTCACACCCGCCGTCCGTTTGGCGGCCCGTCAATCTGTCTCGCTTTCTGCTCGGCGTGGCGCATTATCCAGAGCATGTCGATCGCTCCTGTTGGGAGCGCGATGCCGAGCGCATGGCGAAAGCAGGCGTGCGGGTGGTGCGCATGGGCGAGTTCGCGTGGCATATGTTCGAGCCGCGCGAGGGATGCCTGGATTTCTCGCTGTTCGACGACGCGATCGCTTCGCTCGCAGGATACGGAATCGATACCATCCTTTGCACGCCGACCGCGACGCCGCCGCGCTGGCTGACGGCGCGCTACCCGGAGGTTCTGCGGGTCGACGAGAATGGCCGCAGTGCCTCGCATGGGTCTCGCCAACATGGCGATACCGCCAGTCCGGTTTTGCGGGAGCATAGTCGCCGGATCACCGGTGCCATGGCCAAACACTACGCGCATAATCCGCACGTCATCGGCTGGCAGACCGACAACGAACTCAATACTTCCGCGTCGAGATCCTACTCCGAAGCGACGAGGCGGGATTTTCAGAGATATCTCGAGGACCGCTACAAAACGATCGATGCGCTCAACGCTGCGTGGGGCGGAAATTTCTGGGCGACGGCCTTCCAGGCCTTCGACCAGATCGTCCTTCCGGTGTCCGGGGCCCCGGTATCGCCCGGCCCGGGACACGTTCAGGACTACCATCGCTTCCTGGCCTTCGCGACCGCTCGCTTTCAAAGCGAACAGGTCGCGATTCTGCGCTCGACCAATCCGGACTGGTTCATCTTTCACAATCTGGGACGCCTGGACGACATCGATTTTCGCGGCGACTTTTCCAAAGATCTCGATTTCCTCGGCTATGACGTCTATCCATTCCTCTACGATGAAACGCAGCGTCTCGGAGGGGCCGCGGTCGCGCAGGCGCTGTCGCTCGATCTCTTCAGAGGATTTGCGGGCAATTTCATCGTCCCCGAACAGCAATCGGGGTTTGGCGCACAGCCGTCGTTTTCCACGCTGACGCCCGAGCCGGGCGAAATGCGGCGGATGGCATTCAGCTCGGTCGCGCGAGGTGCCGACGGCATCCTGTTCTTCCGCTGGCGACCCGCCCATTTCGGCGCCGAAATCTACTGGATGGGGATCCTCGATCACGATGACGTACCGCGTCGCCGCTACGACGAACTGGCACGGTTCACCTCCGATATCGCATCGATCGAAGATGAAGTGCTCGGCACCCACGTCCGCATGGATGTCGCGATTGCCGGCGGCGACTTCGACAATCAGGAGGCGCACAGCGCGTTTCCCATGGGACTTCCGAGCCCGCTGGACGACGCCAGCATTCTCTACCGCCACTGCTATGAAAAAGGCATCGCCTGCGGTTTCGTGCATCCCGAGGATGACTTGGCGCCGCTGAAAGTTCTGTACGTCCCGCATTGGGTCATATGGGACGAGGCTTGGTCCGAGAAAGTGGAAGCCTTCGTCAGGGCCGGTGGAACGGCGGTATTTGGCGCTCGAACGGGGACCCGAGACCACAACAACCATGTGATCCGCGAGACGGCGCCGGGATCGTCGCTGTCCCGGCTCTGCGGCATTACCGTCGAGGAGATCGGACGGCTCGCGCCCATCGATGCGGACGGGCTTTTCCCTCTGTCCCACCGCGGCAGCCTCAACGCTGTGCGTCCCAAATTTGCCGCCGAATCGGCCTCTCGACGTCCAACCTTGACGATCGACGGAAGCGAGATCGAGGCTGCTCATTTCTACGAGCGGCTGCGGCTGCAGGACGACGTCGAAACGCTGGCCTCGTGGTCGAGCCGCTTTCTGAGTGGCGAGCCGGCCGTCACATGTCGCAAGGTGGGGGCCGGCCAGGCGATCTACGTGGCCACCTATCTCACCGATGTACTCGTCGAGCCCTTGTGGCGATCGATCCTGTCGATGGCGGGCGCCAAGCCCCTTCTCGCGGACCTGCCACGCGGCGTCGAGATCGCAATGCGCCAATGCGATGATCGCCAACTGCTTTTTCTGACCAACACGCAGGCTGCGTCAGTCCTGGTCAACGGCGTGCCCGCCGCTGAGCCGCTCGTTCTCGATGGGCGGGCTCTCGACGGAACAGTGACGCTCGATCCCTATGGATGCGCGGTTCTGCGGCTTCGCGAACCGCTCGGAGCATGAGGTCCTTCGGGAGCCGGCGAGGTGACGGCCCGACGGAGAGACCAATCGTCAGCAATCGGTTTCAGCTGGAGTCCATCGGAAAGACATCACGATGCACCGAAAGCCCTCTCTGTCCTGGCTAGCTGACCCGAGGGTTTTCGCGGTCGGTCGACTGGACGCACATTCGGACCATGTGCCGTTTCCAACTGTCGAAGACGCCCGTTCGGGATGGCCAAGCCCGCTACGGCAAAGCCTCAACGGCCGATGGGCGTTCAGCTATTCGCAGCGACCGGCGGAGCGCCCCGTTGACTTCTTCGAGCCGTCCTATGACGCGTCACACTGGGACGAGATCGAGGTGCCGGGGTACATGCAGTTGCAAGGTTTCGGCCGCAACCAATACGTCAATGTTCAATATCCGTGGGACGGTCTTGAGGACCTCGACCCTCCGAGCGTTCCCGAAGCCAATGCTGTCGGCTCCTACCTGACCGAATTCGAGCTGGAGGAAGCGCTTCGAGGCAAGAGGGTGATCCTCACATTCGAAGGCGTCGAGACGGCGTTCTATGTCTGGCTGAACGGCCAGCTTGTCGGCTACAGCGAGGACAGTTTCACGCCGGCGCATTTCGACGTGACGGATGCCCTCGTTGACGGCAAGAACCTGCTGGCGGTCGAGGTCTATCAGCGCTCGTCGGCCAGCTGGATCGAGGATCAGGATTTCTGGCGCCTGACCGGCATCTTCCGCGACGTTTATCTGGAAGGGCAGCCGGCTGCCCATCTGCGCGATGTGTTTGCCACTACGGATCTCGCCGAAGATCTGAATGACGCGAGCTTGCGACTGCGGCTGAAGCTCGATCTCGCGCTCGACGGTGCGTGGCTCGCCGTCGAGCTTCGCGATCCCGAAGGCGGGACCGCGCTCCGCGTCCCGCCCGTGCCGGCAAAGGCGGAAATGGAGCTCGCCTATCCGATCGGTTCGCCACTGCTCTGGAGCGCTGAGGCGCCGCATCTCTACGAGCTGATGCTGATCCTCACCGACGCCGACGGCGCAGTGATTGAAGCGGTGCCGCAGAAGGTGGGCTTCCGGCGGTTCGAGATGAAGGACAAGGTGATGTGCTTGAACGGCAAGCGCATCGTCTTCAACGGCGTCAACCGGCACGAATTCAACGCCCGGCGCGGGCGGGCGGTCACCCTCCAGGACATGCTGTGGGATATCCGCTTCATGAAGCGGAACAACATCAATGCGGTGAGGACCAGCCACTATCCGAACCAAAGCGAATGGTACCGGCTCTGCGACGAATACGGCATCTATGTCATCGACGAGGCCAACGTCGAATCCCATGGCTCCTGGCGCAGGCCGGGGGCGCTCGTCCCCGAACGGGCGGTTCCCGACAACCGGCCGGAGTGGCGCGACGCGGTGATCGATCGCGCCCGTTCGATGCTGGAGCGTGACAAGAACCACCCCTCGATCCTGATCTGGTCCTGCGGCAACGAGAGCTTCGGCGGACAGATTCTCTTCGAAATGTCGGAATTCTTCCGTGCGCGCGATCCATCGCGCCTCGTCCACTACGAAGGCGTCTTCAACGATCGTCGGTTCGACGGCACCAGCGACATGGAAAGCCGGATGTACGCCAAGCCGCAGGAGGTGGAGGCTTATCTTCAGGCAAATCCGGAAAAGCCGCTCATCCTGTGCGAGTACATGCACGCCATGGGCAATTCCTGCGGCGGCATGCACCTCGTGACCGACCTAGTCGACAAGTACCCGTTGTACCAGGGCGGTTTCGTCTGGGACTATATCGACCAGGCTATCGCCGTGACCGGAGCCGACGGCTTGGATCGGCTCGCTTACGGCGGCGATTTCGACGATCGCCCGACGGACTACGAATTCTGCGGCAACGGCATCGTTACGGCATGGCGGACGCCGTCGCCAAAGGCGCAGGAGGTCAAGGCGCTCTACCAGACGGTCGCCCTGGCGCCCGACCCGAGCGGCGTGATGGTGCACAACAAGAACCTGTTCGTCTCGACCGACGCCTGGTTCCTGCGCTCGCGGCTTCTGAAAGACGGCGCCGAGATCTTTTCCACCGGCGCGGCGATTTCGGTCGCACCCGGCGAGGACGTGTGCGTGCCGCTGGATCTGCCCGATCTCGACACGCCGGGCGAATACGCGCTGCAGTGCTCGCTGCACCTCAAGGACGACACCCTTTGGGCCGAAGCCGGTCACGAGGTGGCGTACGGCGAGCATGTCTGGTCGCTGGCGGGCGAGGCTGCGGCACCTCGCAACCAGCCCCTGAAGGTGGTCCCGGGCCTCTTCAATCTCGGCGCGTCACGCTTGGGCCTTTCGGCGCTCTTTTCACGCAAACAGAGCGGCCTCGTATCCTTGACGATCGGTGGGCGGGAGCTTTGCCTCCGCCCGCCTCGGCTCACCTTCTGGCGGGCGGTGACCGACAATGATCGCGGCAATCATCATGGCCTCCGCCTGGCGCCATGGCACACCGCGTCGCTCTATCAGCAAGCCGTCGAAACGACGCTCGACGTGCAGGACGGCGAGCCGACAGCGTTCTATCGCTTTGCGCTGGGAGGCGTCGGTGTCACTCCAACGGTGGGCTATCGCATGGGCCGCGACGGTCGAATCCATGTGGAGGCGCATTGGCCAGGGGCCGACGGCTTGCCGGACATGCCTCTGTTCGGGCTGCAGTTCCTGCTCGATCCCAGCCTCGATCACTTCCGGTTCTACGGCCTGGGCCCAGAGGAGAACTATGCGGACCGCTGTCGCGGAGCGCGACTGGGCATCTGGGAGAGTGCGGTGGCGGACAATCTCAGCCCCTATCTGGTGCCGCAGGAATGCGGCAGTCGGACGGGTGTGCGCTGGGTGGAAGTCTTCGGGGCTGATGGGCAGGGGCTGAGATTCGCCAGTGAGGGCAAGCCCTTCGAGATGAGCGTCCTGCCCTGCGATCCGTTCGAGCTGCAATCCGCATCGCACGCAGAGCACCTGCCGCCGGCTCACAAGACAGTCGTGCGGATCCTCGCCAAGCAGATGGGCGTCGGCGGCGACGATTCCATGGGTGCGCCGGTGCACGACCAATTCCTGATCTCTCCGGCGGAGCCGCAGACCCTGCGTTTCACGCTGGAGCCTGCGGGACGCTGAGGTTTCGCGCCGGTTTGGAAGCCCCGGAACTGGCATTCCCAAAACAGCAAAAGAGGCCCGGGAAGGGCCCGGTAACATCGATGAGGAGGTTCTTTCATGCCAAAGTCTTACAAACCGACCCTATCGGCGTTCCTCGTATCCTTGGCCCTTGGACCGTGTTTTGCCGCACAGGCCCAGACGCCGCTCACCGAGGCGTTCACATCTCCGTCCCATCAAGCCCAGCCCAAGGTCTGGTGGCACTGGATGGACGGCAACGTCTCGCGCGAGGGGATCAGCAAAGACCTTGCCTGGCTTGGGAGTGTCGGGATTGGCGGGGTCACGGTCTTCGACGGCTCCTATGGTCTGCCCACCATCGTCGACAAGCCGGTCGTCTACATGTCGCCCGAATGGAAGACGGATTTCCAATTTGCTCTGGACAAGGCCTCCGAGCGCGGCATGGACGTCGCCATTCCGACCTCTCCAGGATGGTCGCAGACCGGCGGTCCCTGGGTGGAACCACAGGAGGCCATGAAGAAATTCGTCTGGAGCGAGACCAGGGTCGATGGCGGTCGGACCGTCGACATGGAGTTGCCCCGGCCCCCCGACGCGATCGGCAGCTTCCAGGATGTCGTCGAAGACTCGGCCAAGCGCTATGGTTCATTTTATCGAGACGAAACCGTCTTCGCCTATCCTGTATCGGAGACGGCGCAGTCGGAACGCGAACTCGTTCCGCAAATCAGTACAAACGCCACGGTTCAGGCCGGGTCGGGCAGCAATGGCGCAGGTCTGGACGTCGGGATGCTCACGGACGGCGACGTTGAAAACGGCGTCGTCCTGCGCCGCGCCGAAAAGGAGCCGACCTGGGTCGAGCTTCGGTTCCGCAAACCGATCACGGCAACCGGACTGACAATTGCTGCCGGTGGAGAGTTCGGTGGCTGGCGTGATCTCGATACCGGCCCGGTCGTGCGGATCGAAGCAAGCCTCGACGGCGAATCCTTCGCGCCTGTCGCCCGCTCATTCTACGGCGACGTCCAGCGGACCATCGCGTTTCCCGCAACCAATGGGCTCGTGTTTCGCATCTTTCTCGAGCCGCAGGTCAAGACCCAGTCCAAGCCGCTGCTCGGGGACGAGCTCGACATTTCGCTTCGCGAGCTGGTCCTGCGTACGCGTCCGACCGTCAACTTTTTCGAGCTGAAGGCGGGCTTCGGCCAAATCAACGATTTCTACGACATCCCGACGCCCGATACGGTCGGGCCTGCCATCGCCAGGCAGGACGTCGTCGATCTCACCGATCGCTTCGATCGCAAGACGGGCAGGCTCAACTGGACGGCGCCTGAAGGCCGATGGGTGATCGTGCGCTTCGGTTATGGCTTGACGGGGCGGCAAAACACCCCGGCGACGGAAGCTGCCACCGGGCTCGAAGTCGACAAACTCAACGCTGCGCATGTCGAAAAATACGTCAACACATACCTGGACAAATTCCGGGATGTGGCCGGCGAGAAGTCGGGCTTGCGTTACCTGCTGAGCGACAGTTACGAGGCCGGCTACCAGACCTGGACTGAAGGCCTGCTCAAGCGCTTCGAAGACTATCGCGGCTACGATCCACACCGGTATCTTCCCGCGTTGACAGGCGTGGTGGTCGACAGCCCCCAGGCGAGCGACCGGTTCCTGTGGGATTGGCGACGGACGCTCGAAGAACTGCTGCGCGACAATCACTACGGTACGATCGCGCGCGTCGCTCACCAACGGGGCCTGAAGACCTACATGGAAGGGCAGGAGGATCGCCGCGGATTTTTCGGCGACGACATGGAAATGCGCATGAACGCCGATGTGCCGATGGGCTCCGCACGGCCTTTCGCTCCGGGGGAAGACGGATGGGCGACCTATCAGATCGACGTGAAGGGCGCATCGTCGGTGGCTCATATCTACGACCGGCCGATCGCAGCGGTCGAGGCGTTCACCTTCGCCCAGAGAAGTTCCCTGCCGCGCGATCTCAAGCGGATAGCCGACATGTGCTTGTTGAACGGTATCAATCAATTCGTCATCCACACCTCGGTTCATCAGCCGGGCGACGAAGGCCCCGGTCTGTCGCTGGGCGGGATCGGTCACTTCTTCACCCGCAATGAGACGTGGGCGGGGATGGCGAAACCTTGGATCGACTACCTCGCTCGAGCCTCGTCCATGATGCAGCGGGGCCGCTACGTCGCCGATGTCGCCTATTTCTACGGCGAAGAAGCGCCTTTGACGGCGATCTGGGGGCGCTACCGGCAGATGACCGACGCTCCGGAAGGGGTAGGCTTCGACTTTGTCAACGCGCATGCCATCACGCACGCACTGTCGGTCGAGAACGGCCGATTGGTTTCCCTCTCGGGCACCAGCTACAAAGTCCTGCAACTCGGCGAGCGGTCGCAGTGGATGACGCTCGATGTGCTCAAGAAGCTTTCCGAATTCGTGAAGGCGGGCATCGTCCTTTCAGGCGACAAGCCGCTCGGCACACCGAGTCTCGGCGACGATGCCGACGCGTTTCAGCGCCTGGCAACGGAGCTGTGGGGCGACGGCCGGCCCGGCATCCGGGCCTATGGCGAGGGCTGGGTGATCAGCGGACGAACCATCAACGAAACTCTCGAGATTGCAGGCATCGCCCGGGATTGGATGTCGACGAAGGCGGTGCCGGACGCGGCTGTCGGTGCCACGCACCGCCGCACGGCCGATTCCGACATCTATTATCTGGTCAATCAGAGGAACTCGGAGACCAAGCTTGACATGAGCTTTCGCGCGGCGGGCAGTTCAGTCGCGTTCTGGGATCCCGTGACTGGCAAGCAGCGCGCCGCGAGCTATCGCGTCGAGGGCGGGCGTACGATCGTCCCGATCGACTTCGGCCCGATGGATTCCATCTTCGTCGTCATGCATGGCCAGGGCGAGGCGGCCTATCAGGCGCCGGTTCCCGAAATCCGGGTCGTCGCCCATATTTCGGATGCCTGGACCGTGGCTTTCCAGAAAGACCGCGGCGCCCCCGAGAGCATCGCGCTGCCTGCATTGGATTCGCTGACCGAACAGACGGCACCGGGAATACGCTACTATTCAGGCGTTTCCAGCTATTCGCAAAGCTTCACCGCGCCCCCGACCACGCCAGGCGACAGGACCCTGATCGACCTCGGGGAGGTACACGACATCGCCGAAGTCTTTGTGAACGGCGAAAGTGCCGGGATCGCTTGGCGGCCGCCCTATCGGATCGACGTAACGAACCTGCTCAAGGGTGGCCGCAACGATCTGCGCGTCGAAGTCGCCAATGGTTGGCGCAATCGAATCATCGGTGACTTGCGCGAAGACGACGGAACACCGGTGGCGTTCGATCCGCACACGCGGCTCTCGGCTGGCGATGACCTGGAACCATCAGGCCTGTTGGGTCCTGTGAGAATTTTGGAGACACACGAATAACGAACATCCCGTCTCGGCAGGTTCAGCGACGGGCTTGCTCGTCGGCAATCGCGAGAGTCGAGCGACAGAAACGCCTCATAGTGGCGAGGAAATTCTTGGGGCAGCGTGAGCAGCGGATGTTCGGCGCCGCTCGGCTCGTCCTCGAACAGGTCGACAGCAGCCCCGGCGATCGGGCCGGCTCGCAGCGCCTCGACCAAGTCGCGTTCTGCTACGATTCCGCCGTGCCGAGTTCACGAGGATCGCCGTCGGCTTCATCCTCGCCAATGCGGGTGCGTTATCCTCGCCAATGCGGGTGCGTTGTTCATGTTCGGGATCTGCATGATCAGCGGGCAGTTCAGGGTGACGATATCGACCGCCGTTCAGCCAGACATAGAACGCCGTCTCGACACCTTCGAAGGTGAGGGCCACCCGCTTGCCCCGGAGCGCTTCCCCCAGCTCGAATTCGATCAGGTAGGAGCCGTCAGCATTGGCTTCGGGAACGCTACCCTCCAACGGGTACTGGCCATTGACGTACTGGTTGCCGTCGAAACCTTGCAACTGCATGTACCCGGGACCCCGATCTCGTCCCAGTTCGATGCGTCATAGGACGGCCCGAAGAAGGCCGCGGCAAGGACGGCGTTGGACTAATCGCCGTTTCGGTCCGCGAACGACTTCGGTTCGTGCGATGTTCTGCCCCGATGACAGGCTTGAGCAGGGCAGCGTTGCCATCCTTCCAAAGCTGATTTGCACATTTATGTGGCATGATTAGATTAGCAGCACTTAGTTGTTGGCCACTCATTAGAGCGTGTTGGGTGCCTGCAAGAAATTATCCCTTGTGACACCGGCAGAAGGCACGAACTATCAGGGTCAGCAGCGGCCATGGCTCGCCGCAGATGCAACGCACCAAGACAGCAGGCACTCATGAAGTTCGGCCTCTTCAACCTCATGACGTTTCGCGACAATCCGCGCGGCATTCCCGGCGTCATCGATGATACGCGCACGATGGTCCATCTGGCCGAGGAAGCCGGGTTCGATACGGCGTGGTTCGCCGAGCACCATTTCACGAACTACTCGCTGAGCGTCTCGCCGCTGATGATGGCCTCGTTCCTGGCGGGAACCACGAAGCGCATCAAGCTCGGGCCGGCAGTGGTCGTGCTGCCGCTGCACAATCCGTTGCGCGTGGCCCAGGAAATCGCTCTGCTCGACCAGCAGACGGGTGGCCGCGCGGCGCTGGGTCTCGGCAGCGGCTACCAGCGCTACGAGTTCGATCGCTTCGGCATCGACATCGCCGCCAAGAACGAAGTGTTCCTGGAATATTGGGACGTCGTCGAACAGATGCTCAGCGAGGGCCGCGTCGAATATTCGGGCCACCACTTTACGGTGCCCGAGACTGCCTGTGCCATGCGGCCGGTCCAGGACCGGCTGCCGCTGTTCCTGACCTCGTTGCATCCGGGCATCCTGGCGCGGATGGGGCCGCTCGGCGCGGTGCCGTTCGTGTCGGGTGCCTGGGGCGGCAAGCCAGGCGCGTTGGCTGCATCGCGCGATCATGCGATCAAAGTGTGGACCGACTCTGGGCTCGATCCCGCCGCCATGCCCGTCGCCATGCAACAATATATCTGCGTCACCGATAGCGCCGACGAGGCGATGGAGGCGGCCGAGCGCGGCCGCTCCTATGCGCGCATGGTCTATGCGCTGCGCGCCTCGATCCTCGACCTGGACGGACCCCGGCTGAAGCCAGTGCCGCTGCCCGAAGAAGTGCCGCTGGAAACCTTCCGCGACAATTTCGTGATTGGTGACCCTCACCGGGTGGCGCAGCGGATCGTCGAGGACATCCGGCTGCTCGATCCCATCCACTACAACTGCTTCTTCCAGTTTGGCGACATGCCGATCGAGCGGGCACGGCGCTCGCTGGAGCGCTTTGCGGCGGAGGTCATGCCGCTAATCGAGCGCGAGGTCGGCCCGCTCGCCGAAATCGGCCGTCGGGCACCGCTTGCCAAGCCGGCCGGCGTGGCTGCCTATGCGTAGCAGGCGGAGCGGCAGCCGCGCCGGCAATGTGCCGGCGCACAGCAACGGACGACAGGAGAACGCGCTTCGATGAGCTGGCGCATCGGTGTTGATATCGGCGGAACTTTCACGGACGTTGCGATTGTCGAGGAGGGGACCGGCCGCATCGGCGTTGCCAAGGTGCCCACGACGCCGCTCGATTTCGCCGAAGGGGTGCTGGGCGGATTGAAGGCGGGGCTCGACACGGCGGACGTCGCACCCGAGGATGTCGCCCTGCTGTCGCATGCGACGACCATCGTCACCAACGCGCTGCTCGAGGGCAAGGGCGCGAAGACCGCGTTCGTCGGCACCAAGGGCTTTCGCGATCTGCTCGAACTGCGGCGCTCGATGCGCGTCGACCTCTACGACCTGTTCCAGGACCCGCCGCCGGTGCTGGTGCCGCGCCAGCACCGCTACGAAATCACCGAGCGCATCGATGCGCAGGGCGAGGTCGTTACGCCGCTGGACGAGAGCGAGGTCGGCCCCTTGATCGACGCGCTGCGCGCCAGCGGCGTCGAAACCGTGGCGGTGTCGCTGCTGTTTTCTTTCCTCAACGACGGGCACGAGCGGCGCCTCGGCGAACTTCTGCGCGCCGGGCTGCCCGGCATCGACGTGTTCCTGTCGTGCGACGTCTTGCCGGAAATCCGCGAGTTCGAACGCGCCTCGACGACGGCGGTCTGCGCCTATGTCGGTCCTCTGCTCGAAAGCTATCTGCAGCGCCTGCGTGAGGCGGTGACCTCGATCGGCCTGCCGGAGCTGCACGTGATGGGCAGTTCCGGCGGGGTCGTCGATATCAAGGAGTGCCTGCGCATGCCGGCGCAGGCCGTGGAATCCGGGCCGGCCGCCGGGGTGATTGCCGCCGCCCTCGTCGGCGAGCAACTCGGCGAGGACCGCATCATCTCCTTCGACATGGGCGGCACCACTGCCAAGGCGAGCGTCATCGTCGACGGCGAGATCGTCGTGACCGCCGATTACGAGGTCGGCGGCGCGGCCCATGCGAGCCGCTTCATCGCCGGCACGGGTCACCCGATCCGTGTGCCCGTCATCGATCTCGCCGAGGTCAGCTCGGGCGGCGGCTCCATCGCCTGGGTCGATCCGGGCGGCGCCCTGAAGGTGGGACCGCACAGCGCCGGCGCGCTGCCCGGCCCCGTCGCCTACGGCAAGGGCGGCACGCGGCCGACCGTCACCGACGCGAACGTCGTCCTCGGCTATCTCAATCCGGTCTCGCTGCTCGATGGCGCTTTGCCGATCGACCGCGGCGGCGCCGAGGCCGCGATCGTCGAGCACGTCGCCAACCCGCTGGGCCTGACGGCGGCCGAGGCGGCGGCGCGCATCATCGAGGTGGTGAACGCCAATATGGGGGAAGCGCTCAACATCGTGTCGGTGGAGCGCGGCCACGATCCGCAGGAGTTCATGATGATGGCGTTCGGCGGCGCTGGCCCGATCCATGCCATGGCTCTCGCCTCCGAGCTGCGGATTCCGCGTGTGGTCATTCCGCCGGCGCCGGGCGCCTTTTCGGCGCTGGGTCTGGTGGCCACCGACCTGAAGCGCGACTATTCGCGCACCCTCTATGCCGATCTGGCAACGCTCGACCTTGACCGTCTCATCGCGATGATGGCGGCCATGGAGGAAGAGGGGACGGCGATGCTCCAGGCGGCGCGGGTGCCGCGCGAACGGCGGGTGCTGCAGCGCTTCGCCGACGTGCGCTATCGCCGCCAGGCCTACGAGCTGACCGTGCCGATGGAAGACGGGCCGATCACGCCGGCGACGCTCCGGGCGCTTGCCCAGGCCTTCCATGCCAAGCACGAGCAGACCTACGGTCATGCCAACGACCGCGAACCGATCCAGCTCGTCAATGTGCGGCTGACCGCGCTCGGCAAGCTGCCGCCGCTGACCCTGGCGCAGCCGACGCGGCCCGAGGCCGCACGGGCCGGCGAGCGCCTGGTCTGGTTTGCTGAGACCGGTTTCGTCGCCACGCCGATCCTGTGGCGCGACGGCCTGTCGCCGGACAGCGCGGTCAGCGGCCCGGCCGTCATCGAATCGCTCGAATCGACGATCGTGGTGCCGCCCGGCTGGACCGCCAAGGTCGACGCGAACGGATTTCTCATCGCCGAGGAGCGCAGACATGCCGACGCTTGAAAGCGCCGATCTGGGTGTCGACGCCGCCCGCTTCGAGATCGTCAAGAACGCGCTGCTCGCCGCCGCCGAGGAGATGAAGATCGTCCTCGCCAAGACCGCCTATTCGCCGCTTCTGAAGTCGGCAGGGGACTATTCCTGCGGCATCTTCGACGCCAAGGGCAACATGGTGGCGCAAGGACCCGATCTGCCGGTGCATCTGGGCTCGATGCCCGACGCCGTGCGCAGCGTCGTCGCCGCCTTTCCGCAGCCGGCCGCCGGCGACGTCTACATCCACAACGACCCCTATCACGGCGGCTCGCATCTGCCGGACGTGAACGTCGTCATGCCGGCCTTCTTCGGAGACACACTGCTCGGCTATGGCTGCGTGCGCGCCCATTGGCCGGACATCGGCAGCGCCACGCCCGGCAGCTACGGCGCAGTGAACGAGATCTACGGCGAAGGCCTGCGCATGCCGCCCGTGCGGATCTACGCGAACGGCGAGCCGGATCCCAACGTCGAGGCGCTGATCTTCGCCAATGTCCGCGCGCCGTCGGAGCGCGTCGGAGACCTGCGGGCGCAGGTGGCGGCGAACCGGCGCGCGGTAACGCGCATGCAGGGCCTCGCCGACAAGTACGGCGCCGACCAGCTGCTCGCGATCATGGACCGCATTCTCGACTATTCCGAGACGATGATGCGCGCCGCCCTGCGCAACATTGCCGACGGAACCTCGATCCTGGAGGATACGATCGACGGCGACGGCATCCTCGAGCCGGGCGAGATCGAGGACGCGCAGTTCCGCGTCAAGGTGTCGATCACCAAGACGGGCGATCATATCGTCATCGATTTCGACGGCTCCGACGGCCGGGTTTCGGGACCGATGAACTCGCCGCTCACCGTAACGCGATCGGGCGTCTACGCGGCACTCAAGATGATCCTCGATCCCAACAGCCTGATTCCGCCGAATTCGGGCGCCTGGCGCCCGGTCGAGGTGCTGGCGCCCAAGGGTTGCGTGGTCAACGCCCAGGAACCGGCGGCGGTCACCTACGCCAACCACGAGATGTCGGTGCGCATCGGCGACATGATCTTCGCTGCCATGTTTAAGCTGGCACCGGGCAATGTGCCGGCCGGCTCGCACGGGACGGGCGGTGTCGTCGTGTTCGGCGGCAGCGACTACCGCACCGACGAGACCTTCATCAGTTACGAGGTGACAAAAGGCGGGTTCGGCGCCCGGCCGACCATGGACGGAATGAACGCCGTCTCGACTCCGATCGGCAACATGATGAACACGCCGGTCGAAATCCTCGAAATGAGCTTTCCCCTGCGGGTCGAGGAATACGCCCTGGTGCCTGACTCCGGCGGCGCCGGCAAGTGGCGCGGCGGCCTAGGCGTGAAGCGGCTCTGGCGGGTGCTGAAGCGCGACGTCCACTGCGCCACCTGCGCCGACCGCACGATGACGCCGCCGTTCGGGCTCGACGGCGGCCAGCCCGGCGCCACGGGCAAGATCCAGCTCGAATTGCCGGACGGCACGATGCAGCCGGTGCGTGGCAAAGGCGCCTTCATCGCTCCGGCCGAATCGATCTTGCACTTTTACGTCGCCGGCGCCGGCGGCTATGGCGCCGCGGGCGAGCGCGACCGGGCGCTCATCCGGCGCGACATCGAGGCCGGATACGTGACGCCGGCGGCGGCGGCGCGCGACTACGGGGAGGACTGGAGCAAGAACGAGACGCGGCACCAAGTCGCCGAGTGATAACCCTCACATCCCTTCAAGACGATTCATGAGGAATCTGAAGTCCATGGTTCGCCTGACACGACGTCTCACCCTTCTATCCTTCCTCGCCTGCACCGCCGCGACGGTATCGTCGCAATTCGTGGCCGCCCAATCCCGCGAGGAGACCGTGCGCTACGTCACCGGCGGCGCGATCAATACGCTCGATCCGATGATGCTCGGGGCCACCCCGCAATCGGTGCAGCTCAGCACGGGAGTCTATGATCGGCTGATCGCCTTCGATCGCAAGCCGCGCGACGACGGCTCCTATGTCTTCGTCTTCGACAAGTTGCACGGCGAACTGGCCAAGAGCTTCGACGTCAGCGAGGATGGGCTGACAATCACCTTTCACCTGCGGCCCAATGCGACCTGGCAGGACGGCTCGCCGGTGACGGCCGACGACGTCAAATGGTCTCTCGACCGTGCTGTGACCGCCGATACCATGTCGAAGGCACAGCTCAAGACGGGCTCGCTCGTCAGCCCCGATCAGTTCAAGGTGATCGACGAGCACACGGTCGAGGTCACGCTGGACAAGGCCGATCGCCTGGCTCTGCCCAACCTCGCCTCGCTTTACGCCCCCATGTACAACAGCAAGCTCGTCAAGGCGGAGGCCGGACCGGATGATCCATGGGGCGTCGAGTGGTTGCAGAGCCACACGGCGGCGAGCGGCGCCTTCATCGTGGATCGCTATGCGCCTGGCCAGCAGGTCGTGCTCAAGCGCAACGACAACTGGAAGGGCGGCGACCTGCCGGCGTTTCGGCAGGCCATCGTGCAGACTGTGCCCGAAGCCTCGACCCGCGCCAATCTGATCGAGCGCGGCGATGCCGACATCACCACCGATCTCTTGCCCGAGGACATGGTGGCGCTGCGAAAGGCGGACGGTGTCCAGGTGCTCTCTGAGCCCATGCCCACTGCCTTCGTCGCCGTGATCTTCAACACTCAGATGGCGCCGTTCGACAACGAAAAGGTTCGCCAGGCCGTCTCCCTCGCCTTGCCTTACGACGCGATGTTCCAGACGGCCGTCTCGGGCCTGGGCGGCAAGCTCTATGGTGCGTCGTGGACGGACGAGCCGCAGAACTCGGGCTATCCTCAGCCACTGCCGCTCCACACCGACGTGGACGCCGCCAAGAAGAAGCTCGCCGAGGCGGGTTATCCCGACGGTTTCGAGACGACCTTGTCCTACAGCGTGTCGCGCGCCACCTTCGCCGATCCGGCCGCCGCGCTGGTCCAGGAAGCGCTGGCCAAGATCGGCATCACCGTCAAGATCAACAAGATGCCCGATCCGCAGATGGCAGAGGCGGAGACCAACAAGACGATCCCGATGCTGATCGAGCGCTCCTACGCCATGTTCCCCTCGGCGGAATATTTCGCGCGCATCTTCATGAGCGGCGACTCCCGCTGGAACTTCTCGAGCTGGAACAACGAAGAGGTCAACGAGATGCTGCCCAAGGCGCGTTACGAGGCCGATCAGGCCAAGTACGACGCTATCGCCAAGAAGGTGATCGGCCTTGCCGCCGAGGAGGTGCCGATGGCCATGCTCTGGCAGCCGACGCAGGACGTCGTTATGTCGAAAGACCTCACCGGCTTCACGACCTGGTATCACTATTACGTCGACCTGCGCGATCTGGAGCCGAAATAGGGCAAGGCGTGCGAGCGGAGCGTCGCAATGGCCGTGAATCGACATCTGTTCGGCAATCTGCTGAGGCGCCTCGCCTCCGCCGTCCCCGCCCTGTTCGGCGTTCTCGCCGTTACCTTCGTGCTGATGCGCGTTTTGCCCGGTGATCCGGCGAGCCTGCTTGCCTCCTCGCCGTCCGCGGGGCCCGAGGAGATCGCAGTGATCCGCCACCAGCTGGGCCTCGACCGGCCGATACCGGAGCAATTCGGTCTGTATCTGTGGAATCTCGCCCATGGCGATCTCGGGCGGTCGACGACGACAGGCCAGCCGGTTGTACAGGACCTGCGCGAGCGACTGCCAGCCTCGCTGGAGCTGACATTCGCGGCGCTGTTCGTAGCGCTCGTAGTGGCGCTGCCGCTCGGCATCCTGGCGGCGCTGCGGCCAGATTCGCTGCTCGATCATGCCGTCCGCTTCCTCGGCACGATCGGCGTGGCGATTCCCACCTTCGTGGCCGGTCTGCTCCTCGTCTACGTCTTTTACTATCTGCTCGGCTGGGCTCCCGACCCGACGGGCCGGATCGACATCTTCATCATCCCGCCTGATCGCGTCACCGGATTTCTGTTGATTGACTCTCTCTTGGCGGGAGATCTCCAGGCCTTCTGGGCCGCCCTGTCTCAGCTAGTGTTACCGGTCGCCACGCTTGCCCTCTTCGTCATCGCGCCGTTGTCGCGCATCACCCGCGCCGCGATGCTGTCGGTGATGCAGAGCGACTATGTCAGGGCGGCCGAGTCCGTCGGACTTTCTCCGGCCAAGATCATCCTCGCCTATGGCCTGCGCAACGCGCTCCTTCCGGTGCTGACGATCGCGGGCACCATCTTCTCGGCGATGCTCGGCTCGAGCGTCCTGGTGGAGAAGGTCTTCGCCTGGCCGGGGGTGGCAACTTATTCAATCAATGCGCTGATGGCCGGCGACTTCGCCGCCGTTCAAGGCTTCGTCCTCCTGATGGGAACGATCTACGTTCTGGTGAACCTCTTGATCGACCTGCTCTACCCCATCGTTGATCCCCGGGTTTCCCTGGCATGAGCATGGATCAGGCGGTTCTGGAGCGCAGCGCGAGACCACGCCTTCGCTGGCGCAGATTGAACCCGCTGACGCTGGCGGCCGCCAGCGGCACGATCGTCTTCGTCTTCGTCGCCGTCTTCGCGCCCTGGCTCGTCCCCTATGACCCAATCGCTTCGAACGCGAGCGCCGCCTTGCAGCCGCCAAGCGCGGCGCATTGGGCCGGCACCGATCAGATCGGCCGCGATGTCTTCTCCCGGCTCGTTGCGGCCACGCGGCTCGACTTGGCGATCGCCGTCACCGCCGTCTCGCTCTCCTTCGTCGTCGGGGCGGTCGTCGGCGCATTTTCCGGCTATGCCGGCGGCCTCCCGGACAAGATCATTGGCCGGATCGTCGATGTGCTGATGGCATTTCCGTTGTTCGTCCTGGCAATGGCTCTGGTCGCGGCTCTCGGCAACGGCGTCGCCAACATCATCTATGCCACGGCCATCATCAACCTGCCCTTCTACATCCGGCTGTCCCGCGCCGAAGTGAACGCCCGGCGCGGCGCCGGATGGGTCGAGGCCGCCCGGCTCGCCGGCAACGGCCACGCGCGGATCGTCCTGGCCTTTCTGCTGCCCAATGTCCTGCCGGTGATGATGGTCCAGATCTCGCTCAACCTCGGCTGGGCGATCCTCAACGCGGCGGGACTGTCCTTCCTTGGCCTCGGCGTCCAGGCGCCGACCGCAGAGTGGGGCATCATGGTGGCCGAAGGCGCTCGCTTCATCGCCACCGGCAAGTGGTGGCTTGTCGCCTATCCTGGTCTAGTGCTGATGGCCGCGGTTCTATGCTTCAATCTGTTGGGCGACGGCTTGCGCGACATCCTCGATCCGCGGAGGCGGCGATGATCGACCCCGTCCTCGACATGCGCGACCTTCAGGTCGATTTCGTCACCGAGCACGGCTTGGTGCCGACGGTGCGCGGCGCATCGTTGTCGATCATGCCCGGCGAAACACTGGCGTTGGTCGGCGAGAGCGGCTCGGGCAAGACCACGGCGGCAATGGCCGCGATGGGCCTTCTGGCGCCGAACGCGAGGATCGGCGGCGGGCGAATCAGCTTGACCGGCCACGAGCTGATCGGCGCCGGCCGCAGGGAGCTGCGCGCACTGCGCGGCACCGCCATGGCGATGATCTTTCAGAACCCGCGCGCGGCGCTCAACCCGGTGCGGCCGATCGGGCGCCAGATCGCCGATCCGATTCGGGCGCATCGCGGTCTGTCGCGAGCCGAGGCCAGGCGCCGGGCGATCGAACTTCTGGCGGCCGTGCGGTTTCGCGAGCCGGAACGGTCGATCGACACTTATCCGCATCAGCTCTCGGGCGGCATGTGCCAGCGCGCGATGATCGCCATGGCGATCGCCTGCGAACCCAAGCTGCTGATCGCCGACGAACCCACCACGGGGCTTGACACGACGACCCAGACCGCCGTGATGGCGCTGCTGCGCGATCTGATCCAGGGGCGAGGCATGGGCATGCTGCTGATCACCCACGATCTCGCGCTGGCCGCCCAATACGCCGACCGCGTCGCGGTCATGCGGCAAGGTGAGATCGTCGAGGCGGCACCCGCCCTTGAGATTTTCAGAGCTCCCCGGCAGGCCTATACGCGCGCGTTGGTGGCGGCCACGCCGACCCGCGAGAGCGAGGTCGACGATCTCAGGCCGGAGGCGCTTCCCGCCCGGCCGGCCCCGGTGCGTCGCCCCGGCGATGGCCTGCTGCTCGACGTGCAGAGCCTGAGCAAGCAGTTTGATGGGGCGACGGCGGTCGACGGCGTCTCCTTCACCATGGAAGCGGGTGAAAGCCTCGGCCTTGTCGGCGAATCCGGCTCGGGCAAGAGCACGATTTCCCGGCTGGTCTGCCGCCTCGCCGATCCGAGCGGCGGCACCATTCTGTTCAAGGGTGAGGACATCGGCGGCATCGCCGAGCGCGACTTCCATCGTTCGCCGATGCGCCGCGACATCCAACTCGTGTTCCAAGACCCGACCGACAGCATCAATCCGCGATTTTCTGCCTTTGCCGCCATCGCCGATCCGCTGCGCCGCCTGCAAAAGCTGCGCGGCAGGGCGCTGCGCGCTCGCGTCGAGGAACTCGCACGGCAGGTGAATCTGCCGCAGGAGCTTCTGGACCGTAAGCCGCATCAGCTATCGGGCGGCCAGAAGGCGCGCGTCGGCATCGCCCGGGCGATCTCGGTGTCGCCGAGCCTTCTCGTTCTCGACGAACCGACGACTGCGCTCGACGTCTCTGTCCAGGCGATCATTTTGCATCTTCTGGAGCGGCTGAAGCGCGAATTGGGCCTCAGCTACCTGTTCATCAGCCACGACCTCAACGTCGTGAAGATGATGTGCGACCGCACCATCGTGCTGCGCGCCGGCAAGATCGTCGAGCAGGCGTCGAGCCGCGACATCTTCGAGGCGGCGCGTGATCCGTATACGCGGCAGCTCGTCGACGCCGTGCCGCATCTCGATCGCCGGGTTGCAGCCGCGGACGAGCACACGGCTTGTACTTCGCCCATCGCTTCTGTCGCTCAATAGGAGATGCTCATGCAGCCGAATTCGCCGCGCGCCCGCGACCGGGCCTTCGTCGTCCACCAGCAGACGAACCTGCACGACTTCGACCGCGACGGCGGCATCCTGATGACGCACGGCGACGGCATCTACGTCTTCGATGAGGACGGCAAGCGCTATCTCGAAGCGATGGCGGGCATGTGGTCTGCCTCGCTCGGCTTCAGCGAAAAGCGGCTGGCCAAAGTCGCCTACGAGCAGATGCAGGCATTGCCATTCTACCATGTCTTCCATGGCCGCGGTCACATGCCGAGCGTCGACCTGGCCGAAAAGCTGCTGTCCATCGCCCCGCGATCGGACGGCGCCGACCCCTTCACCAAGGTGATGTTCCAGTGTTCGGGCTCGGAAGCCAACGACACCGCCATCAAGCTCGCCTGGTACTATCACAACGCGATCGGTAAGCCGGAAAAGAAGAAAATCATCGGCCGGGACCGGGGCTATCACGGCTCCACCATCGCCACGGCGAGCCTGACGGGATTGCCGCCGATGCACCGCGACTACGACCTGCCGCTGCCGATCTTCCGGCACGCCGACAATCCGCACTACTATCGGCTGCACGAGGATGGGGAGAGCGAGGAGGCGTTCTCGGCCCGTATGGCCGCCAATCTGGAGCGCCTGATCCTCGACGAGGGTCCGGAGACGATCGCCGCCTTCTTCGCCGAGCCGGTGCAGGGCGGCGGCGGCGCGATCACGCCCCCGGCGCGCTACTTCGAGCTGATCCAGCCGATCCTGAAGAAGTACGACATCCTGTTCGTCGCCGACGAGGTGATCTGTGGCTTCGGCCGTACCGGCAATATGTGGGGCAGCCAAACCTACGGCCTGCAGCCGGACATGATCTCCTGCGGTAAGGCGCTGTCGGCCTCCTATCAGCCGATCTCGGCGCTGCTGCTCACCCAAAAGATCTACGATGCGATGGTCGCCGAGAGCGCCAAGCTCGGCAATTTCGCTCATGGGTTCACCTTTGCCGCCCATCCGGTCGCCTGCGCCGTGGCGCTGGCGACGCTCGAGATCTACGAAGACGACTGCATGGTCGACCGCGTGCGGGCCATTTCGCCTGTCTTTCTGGATCGTCTCGGCGCATTGCGGGCCCATCCGATGGTGGGCGACGTGCGCGGGGTCGGTCTTTTCGCGGGCGTCGAGCTGATGGCCGACGCGGCGAGCCGCACGCCCTTCGCCTCCGACTTCAAGATCGGCCTGCGCGTCCAGGAGGCGTGTCTACGCAACGGTCTGCTGGTGCGCTCGATCGGAGACCGCATTGCCTTCACGCCGCCGCTGATCATCGATGAAGCCGGCATCGAGGAGATGGTCGCGCTGTTCCGGCGCTCGCTTGACGCGGTGCAGCATGAGGTCGAAGCTGTGGCGGCGCAATGAACCGAACGCTGCCCGCACGCTCGACCCATCCGGATCGCAAACGCAGGAGGCCGGGGCCATGACGACACTGGGTCTGTTCAACCTGATGGGGCTCTACGACCACAACACATCGCCGACGTCCGTGTTGAAGACGACCGTCGACATGGTGACGATGGCGGAGGATTTCGGTTTCGACATCGCCTGGTTCGCCGAGCATCACTTCACGAACCATTCGATCTGTCCGTCCTCGCTGCTGATGGTCTCGCACAGCGCGGCAATGACCAGCCGCATCCGGCTCGGGACCGCGGTTCTGGCACTGCCGTTCCACAATCCGATCCGCCTCGTCCAGGAGGTCGCCTTCGCCGATCTCCTGACCGGAGGCCGACTCGTTCTGGGTCTGGGCACGGGCTACCAGCCCTACGAGTTCGAGCGCTTCGGCATCGAAGAAGACACGAAGATCGAACGGATGTTGGAGATCTGGGACATCCTCGAACAGGGCATGACGACGGGCCGCGTCGAATACCAGGGCGAACATTATCGGATCACCGCAAGCGAGCTGCCGATGCGCCCGTTCGGGCTGACCATGCCGCCGGTCTACGTCGCAACCCGGCGGCCCGAGGTGATCGCCCGATGCGCGCGCAGCGGCGCGACGCCGTTCATCGGCTTCGGCCATCGCGGTCTTGCTCCGGCGCTCGCCGCTCAGCGGCTTATCGCCGGCTATTGGCGGGACGCCGGAGCCGAGCCGAAGGAGATGCCGCTGGCGGTGCAGCGCTTCATCTACGTGACGGAGGATAAGGAGGACGCGCTCCACGCGGCGCGCTGCGTGCGCGACTTCGCTCGCGCCTGGGTGACGCTGCAGGGGCGCTATCTCGACAAGGAGGGACCGTTCGTCAGGCTGCTTCCCCTCAATGACGAGCCGCCGCTGGACAACTTCTTGGAGACCGCGGTGATCGGGCCTCCGGAGTATTGCGTCGAGAAACTGAAGGAGGAATTGGCGGCGATGCGCCCCTCGCACCTCTGCTGCCTGATGGGTCCCGCCGGAATCGGACGCAGCGAGACGCTCGCCTCACTCGAACGCTTTGGCACCGAGGTCGTGCCGCGGCTTGGCGACTATCTCGACGTCGCCCCCGTCGACGAACTCGCGGCCTAGCGATGAGGGATGTCTTGCCCTTGCCCGACACCCGAACGCTGAATCAACCGGCGCCGCGCGAGGCCTCGCGAGACGAACGGCGCAGCCTGCGTCTGCCGCCGCTCAACCTGTTTCGCACCTTCGACGCTGCGGCGCGGCACGCCAGCTTCCGCCTCGCGGCCGACGAACTCTGCGTGACTCCGTCGGCGGTGAGCCAGCAGATCAGACAGCTCGAGGAGTTCCTGGACACGCGGCTGTTCCGCCGGCTGACCCGTCGCGTTGAGTTGACCCGCGAGGGCAGCCAGCTCGCCGCGACGGTGCAGGAGGTGATGGCGATGCTTTCGTCGAGCTGCGAGCGGCTCTACGACCCGGGCGTGCCCTCCGTTCTCTGCATCAACGCTGTTCCCGCGTTGGCTCTGCGTTGGCTGGTTTCCCGGCTCAAGCGGTTCATGGAGGAGAACCAGCACATTAAGGTTTCGCTGCTGGCGTCCTCGGACCCTCTCGATTTCGAGCGGCAGGACGTGGACATCGGCGTCCGCTGGGGCTCGGGCAACTTCCCGGGCATGCGCGCAGAACGGCTCGCCGGCGACACGGTCTTTCCGGTGGCGAGCGCGGACTATCTGGAGCGAGTGCGCGAACCGCTCGACTTGCTCAAGGTCCCGCTCTTGCAGGCTCAGAGCGCTGTGCCGTGGGCGACCTGGTTCGAGGCGATGGACACCGGGCCCGGTTTGGCCAGCGCCGAGGTCGTTTATTTCAACGAGGTCGGGCTGATGCTTGAAGCGGCGGCTTGCGGGCAGGGGATCGCCTTGGCCTCGTCGCTTCTCGTCGAGAACGACCTGCGTTCGGGTAAGCTCATCCGGCTCTTCGACACCGCCGCGCGCGCCGAGGAGGGGTTCTACATACTGTCGTCGGAGGCGCTCGGCGAAAAGCCGCCGATCGCCCGCCTGCGCGAATGGCTGCAGCGGGAAGCCTATTTGTCGACGGAGATCGTCAATGGGCGCGTGGCGTCCGTCCCAGGCCGGCCCGAATGAGGGGGCGGCAGTGGTGGGACGCCGGCCTCCGATGCAGTCGGTGACCGCCTGATGCACCTGTTCGGGAGCCATTTCGGCACCTACGAAGTCGAGGCGGAGGCCGGCGGAGCGCCGAGGCTCGCTCCGTTTCGCTTCGATCCGTCGCCATCCGAGGTCGGCGCACGCTACCTCGACCTTGCTCGGCACGAAAGCCGTGTCCTGCATCCGATGGTGCGGCGAGGATGGCTCGAGCATCGCGACGACCTTGCCGGACGCGGGCGGGATCGCGGCCGGGATACCTTCGTCTCCGTAGGCTGGGACGAGGCGGCGTGCCTCGTTGCCGGCGAGATCGACCTGGTGCGCCGCGACCATACCAACGAGGCGATCTTCGCAGGCTCCTACGGCTGGGCGAGCGCCGGCCGCCTGCATCACGCGCAGAGCCAACTCAAGCGCTTCCTGAATCTCTGCGGCGGCTTTGTCTCTTCCGTCGGTACCTACAGCTATGGCGCTGCGACGGTGCTGCTGCCGCATATCATCGGCCGGCGGGCTGCGGGCGAGACCGACGGGCCCAGCTTCGATCTGATTGCCGAACATGCGCAGGCCGTCATAAGCTTTGGCGGGTTCCGGTTGAGCAATGCGCAGGTCGGCGCCGGCGGCGTTGGACGCCATCGCTCCCGGCAATGGCTCGAGCGGATCGTCGCGCGCGGCGCGCGCGTCATCGTGGTCAGCCCGACGCACACCGACGTGCCCACCATGCCGGGGCCGCAGGTCATCGAATTCGTGCGTATCCGCCCCAACACTGATGTTGCCCTGATGCTGGCGATGGCACACGAGATCGTCGTCGGCGGCTTGGCGCAGCGCGGCTTCATCGACCGCTATACGGTCGGCTTTGAGGCGTTTGCCGCCTATGTCATGGGCGACACGGACGGTACGCCGAAGACAGCGGACTGGGCGGCGGCCCTTTGCGGGATTCCCGCCGAGACGATCCGCGCCCTGGCCCGGACGATCGCCACCCAGCCCACCCTGCTGAATGCTGCCTGGTCACTGCAGCGTGCGCGCTACGGCGAACAGCCCTATTGGGCCATGGTTTGCCTGGCGGCGATCACCGGCCAGATCGGCCGGCCGGGCTGTGGTTTCGCGTTCGGCCTCACCGCAACCAGCGCCATCGGCCAGCCGGTGCGGCGGTTGCGCGGGCCGGCGGTGCCGCAGGGCGAGAATCCGGTCAAGACGTTCATCCCGGTGGCGCGCCTCACCGAACTGTTAGAGCAACCCGGCGAGACGCTCGATTTCGACGGTTGCAAGCTAGCACTGCCGGACATCCGTCTGGTCTATTGGGCCGGCGGCAATCCGTTCCACCATCATCAGGACCTGAACCGCCTGGCAAACGCCTGGCGGCGCCCGGAAACGGTGATCGTCAACGAATCGATGTGGACCGCTACGGCGCGTCATGCCGACATCGTTCTGCCCGCCAGCCTGCCGTTCGAGCGCAACGATCTGGTGGTTGCCTCGAAGGACGCGTGGATCGTCGCGAGCCGGCAGGTGATGCCGCCGCCGGCCGATGTGATGAATGATCGCGACATCTTTGCTCGGCTGGCGCGCGAATTCGGATTCGAGACGGCGTTTCTGGACGGTCGCGATGAGGCGGCGTGGCTGCGGAGCCTCTACGAAGGCTATCGCGAGACGTATCCGGAGCTGCTCGACTTTGAAACGTTTTGGGACCGAGGATACGCAGCGCTCGACCCGGATCGCGACGCGCCCGCGCCCTTCGTGCCCTTCGCCGACTTCATCGCCGATCCGACCGGGCGGCCGCTCGACACGCCGAGCGGCCGCGTCGAACTCGCCTCGACCGCGATCGCCGCGATGAACTATCCCGATATGCCGGGCCATCCAGTTTGGCGGTCGCCCGAAGAATCGTTCGCAAGCGCCGCAGTGGGCCCCGGCCAGCTTCATCTTCTGTCGCCGCAGCCCGGCCACAGGCTGCACAGCCAGCTCGAATGCGCTAGGGTGAGCACCGAGGCGAAAGTCGATGGCCGGGAGGTGGCGTTCGTCAATCCGGGCGAAGCCGAGCGCCGCGGTCTGGTCGACGGCCAGCTTGCCGAGATCTACAACGACCGCGGCTGCTGCCTCGTCGCCTTGCGGACCAGCCGAGAGGTGGAGCCGGATCTCGTCGTCCTGCCGACGGGAAGCTGGTTCGATCCCGTCATCCTGCCGGACGGCTCCCTCGTGGATCTGGGCGGCAATCCGAACACGCTGACCTCTATTCGCCCGACGTCGAGCCTGGCGCAAGGGTCGGCGCCCAACAGCTGCCTCGTCGAGATTCGACCTGCCCGCCCGGAAACCATCCGAGCGCTGTCGTCGTCGCGTCAATAACGACCATTTGGTGCGAGCGGCCCGAACCGGCCGCACTCGCCAAGGCTCAGCCGCCTGCCTCTGCGGGCTGCCGTTCCGTCAGCAGCTGGAGCGAGCGGCGGAAGACCGCGATCACCTCGGGCAGTTCCAAATTGGCCCTGTCGTTGGTGAGCAACGTCTCGTGACCGCCGAACCAGGTGTCGAGCAGGAAATAACACTTCACGACGTGATAGGCGTCCATCGACTGCAGCACTGGCCGCAGGGCGTAGTCGAGGGCGAGGACATGCGCGAGCGTGCCGCCTGTGGCCAGTGGCAGGACGGATTTGCCGCGCAGCGCGTATTGCGGCAGCGCGTCGAGAAACACCTTCAGAAGGCCGGAAAACGACGCCTTGAAGATCGGAGTGACGATGACGACGCCATCGGCGGACGCCACTGTCTCCACCGCGCGGGCCAACGCGGGCTCGCCGAGATCGGCCGACAGAAGCGCCTGGGGCGGGAGGTCGGCTATACGGATGTGCGAGGCGGCGATCCCCTCGGCGCGCAGCTCGGCATTGACGTGTTCGGCGAGCCGGGCCGTGCGCGATCGCTCCGAAGGGCTCCCTGAGATCGTTACGACACGCATGCTGTACCTCGATTGACCGAAGATGAGAAAGACCACCGCGATATTGCGTAGCGCAAGGCGACCCGACAAACGGCGAATGATCGTCTGCCGTTAAACGAGGCTAATGTGGCATTGACGACCCGCGCGCTGCGATATCAGCTCTTTGTCGGCCGCCGATTCAGATTGCGCCAGATCCTCAAAATAGTTCGCTTCGCAAGCAACTTGGGCAATCAAAACCGCGCCGAGTTTGGCGGAGCTCCAATAATCGATCGCTCGTCGGCCGAGTGAACTCGGCCAGCAATCGTAGCTCTTGCTTGATCCGCAAAAGCCAGAAGCACGGGATCAACTTGTCAACGAGGAGGTCGATCGACACCGTGGTCGACGTCGG
>NZ_JAZHFT010000041.1:0-38067 GCF_036541425.1 Consotaella aegiceratis | reverse complement strand
AGTTCCTCCAACGCCCGCCGCCAATCAATCAGCGTCCCTGTCCATTCCGCGACAGACATTATGACCACTCCCTGCCAAACTAACCAAACCGGCAGAGAATCATCATTCAAATAAATATGCAACTGTAGTACTAGATCCGGGCGGCATCGGGCAGATCAATCCGCAACGTCATGCTTTCAGGCGCCTCGATTACCGGTCGGGGTACCTGCCTGCTTCACGACAAAATGCTTGCGCGTCGTCTCCACCACGCGCCAGCGTCCCTTGAAGCCGGGGCGGATGACGAAGCTGTCGCCCGCCACGAGCTTGACCGGCTCGCAGCCGTCCTCCGTCAGAACTGAGATACCGGACAGCACGTGGAAGAATTCCCACTCGCTGTAGTCGACGTCCCATTCGCCGGCTGTCGCTTCCCAGATGCCGGCGCTCAGCCCCTGCCCGTCTTCCTCTAGCGTCCACATCTTGTAGGACGGGCGGCCGCTACGGATTTTCTCCTTGGCGGGCGCCCCGGTTTCGACAGCCGCGGCTGCCGGATCGAACTTGAGGAAGTGGTCCATCCGATTGTCTCGCTGATCGACACGAAAAAAATCTGCCGAGCCAGCGGCGACGGCGTCCATCAAGTAGTCACGCCGCCGCAAGGGCGCCAGTCCGGCGAGACCACCGGACTGGCAATCAAAGGCTCGGAGCGATCAGACTTTCGCCAGAGCCTGGTCAAGATCGGCGATCAGATCCTCGACATTCTCGATGCCGACCGAAAGGCGAACCGTGTCCGGTGCCGCGCCGGCCGCGATCTTCTGCTCGTCGGAAAGCTGGCGATGGGTGGTCGAGGCCGGATGGATCACCAGCGAACGGGTGTCGCCGATATTGGCGAGATGCGAGAACAGCTCCAGCGCCTCGACGAAGCCAACGCCCGCGTCGTAGCCGCCCTTCAGGCCGAAGGTGAGCACCGCGCCAGCACCCTTCGGCGCGTATTTCTGCATCAGGCCATGGTAGGGATCGCTGTCGAGCCCGGCATAGGAGACCCACCCCACCTTCTCGTGGTCGCGCAGATATTCGGCCACGCGCTTGGCGTTGTCGGCATGGCGCTGCATCCGAAGCGGCAGCGTTTCGATACCGGTGAGGATCATGAAGGCGTTGAACGGCGAGATTGCCGGCCCGAGATCGCGCAGACCAAGCACGCGGCAGGCGATGGCGAAGGCGAAATTGCCGAAGGTTTCGTGCAGCACGATGCCGGCATATTCCGGCCGCGGCGCCGACAGCATCGGATATTTGTCGCCGGCCGACCAGTCGAAGGTGCCGCCGTCGACGATGATGCCGCCCATCGAGTTGCCGTGGCCGCCCATGAACTTGGTGAGCGAATGAACGACGATGTCGGCGCCATGCTCGATCGGCCGGCAGAGATAGGGCGAGGCCAGCGTGTTATCGACGATCAGCGGCAGGCCGTGGCGATGGGCGATCTCCGCGATGGCCGCGATGTCGACGACGATGCCGCCCGGATTGGCGATCGACTCAATGAAGATGGCCTTGGTCTTGTCGGTGATCGCCGCCTCGAACGACGACACGTCGTCGGGATCGGCCCATTTGACGTGCCAGTCAAAATTCTTGAAGGCGTGACCGAACTGGTTGATCGAGCCGCCGTAAAGCCGGCTGGAGGCAATGAACTCGTCGCCCGGCTGCATCAGCGTGTGGAAGATCAGGAGTTGGGCGCCGTGGCCAGAGGCGGTGGCGAGCGCTGCCGTGCCGCCCTCAAGCGCCGCGACGCGTTCTTCGAGGACCGCTTGGGTCGGATTCATGATCCGGGTGTAGATGTTGCCGAACTGCTGGAGCCCGAACAGGGCTGCGGCGTGGTCGGCGCTGTCGAAGACGAAGGAGGTCGTCTGATAGATCGGCGTCGCGCGGGCCCCCGTCGCGGGGTCGGGCTGCGCACCGGCGTGCACGGCGAGTGTCTCGAAACCAGGCGTGGTGGTCATGTCTCTCTCCACAGGGATGGCCGCGCTGCACTTCCGGCGCGCGTCGGCCGAATTGGGGCGCGGCTCTACCTAGGAGAAAAGCCGGGGCGCGGAAAGCGCTCCGTCTCCGGTGCCGACACCGGCAGCGGCGGCCGACGGCGAACGGCGGCGTACCGCTTGCGCTCGCTTCGGCTGCCGTCCCGACCAGGGCACGAGGCCCCGTTCGAGCGCCCGGCAAGCCAGCGCGATATAGCGCGGCGCGCCGCTCTGCTTGAAGGTCGCGATCCGGCTCAGTTCTACGCCCAGACGCTCGGCCGCATCCTCGTCGGACAGCCAGAGCTGATCCAGCCATGCATTGAAATCCTGGGGTGTCATGGCTGCCTCCTGCCCTTATTACGCGACAAATTGACGCATTTCGGATTCGCCGAGTTAAGCGCGGTTCGCCGGAGTTTCAGGGACGATCGCCGCGAACGGCAATTCGATAGAAAAAGCTCGACCGGCTCGCCCCGCAACGACATCTCGGCCGATTTTGATGTGGTTTTATAACACCACAACTTCTATCCATTTGATTTTACTGATTATTTCTAGATTTTAGGCAACATGTTTCCGGTTGACGCGGCATCGAACTGCGGCTACAAGCGCCATCCAAGAAGAGCGGCCTCGGGGCCGCTTTTTGGTCGGTGAGTTTCGACCCACCTCCGATGGCTTTTCACAAAAGGTTCGATGATGAAAACCTTCTCGCAGAAGAACGAGACGGTGGAAAAGAAGTGGATCCTGATCGACGCCGAAGGGCTTGTCGTCGGACGTCTCGCTTCGCTCGTCGCTTTGCGCCTGCGCGGCAAGCACAAGCCCACCTTCACCCCGCATGTCGACGATGGCGACAATGTCGTCATCATCAACGCCGACAAGGTCGTGCTCACCGGTAAGAAGTACTGGGACAAGACCTATTACTGGCACACCGGCTACGCCGGCGGCATCAAGGAGCGCAAGGCGCGCGAGATCCTGGAAGGCCGCTTCCCGGAGCGTGTCGTCGAGAAGGCGGTGGAGCGCATGCTGCCCCGCGGACCGCTCGGCCGTCGCCAGCTCAAGAACCTCCGCGTCTATGCCGGCGCCGAGCATCCCCATCAGGCACAGAACCCCGAGACGCTCGACGTCAAGGCTCTGAACTCCAAGAACGCGAGGGCCGCATAATGTCTCAGCTCTCTTCGCTCCAGGACCTTGGCACCACGCCGGTCGCCACGCAGCCGGAAGCTCCGGTTCACGTCCAGAAGCTCGACGCGCAGGGCCGCGCCTATGCCACCGGCAAGCGCAAGGACGCGGTCGCCCGCGTCTGGGTGAAGCCCGGCAGCGGCAAGATTACCATCAACGACAAGGACTTCGCGGTCTATTTCGCGCGGCCGGTGCTGCAGATGGTGCTGCGTCAGCCGATCGTCGCGGCCAACCGCGACGGCCAGTTCGACATCGTCGCGACGGTCGCCGGCGGTGGCCTGTCGGGCCAGGCGGGTGCCGTGCGCCACGGCATCTCCAAGGCGCTGACCCATTATGAGCCGGGCCTGCGCTCGGTTCTGAAGAAGGGCGGCTTCCTGACCCGCGACTCGCGCACGGTGGAGCGCAAGAAGTACGGCAAGGCCAAGGCCCGCCGTTCGTTCCAGTTCTCCAAGCGCTAAGCCCGCACATCCCATTCTGATGGACACGGCCGGGCTTCAGCCCGGCCGTTTTTGTATGGGCCGTTCCCTTGCCCTCGGCCCGCACCACTTTGCGGTTCATCCTGAATCGAGAAGAGGCGTCCGATGCCCTCGCGCACCATCGACCACGCGATCACCGCCGAAGGCCTGCTCGGCGCGGCCTCCGATCCGACCTATGCGGGCGTGGCCTCGTTCATGCGCCGCAAGTTCACTAAGGCGCCGGGCGGCGCCGACGTGACGGTGTGGGGCGTGCCCTTCGACGGCCTGGTGTCCAACCGGCCGGGCGCACGCTTCGGTCCGGCTGCGATCCGGCGCGCCTCGATGATCTTCGACAACGATCCCCAATATCCCTTCGCCCGCGATCTCTTCGAGGCGCTGTCGGTCGTCGACTATGGCGACTGCCTGCTCGACTACCGGCTGCCGGAGAGCGCCCACGAGGCCATCCGCGTGGAGGCCGCCAGGCTGATCGAGGACACCGGCTTCCTGATCACGCTCGGCGGCGACCATTCGATCACCTGGCCCCTCCTCCAGGCCCACGCCGCACGGCATGGGCCGTTGGCGCTCGTCCAGTTCGACGCCCATCAGGATACCTGGCCGATGGCGGACGAGACCCATGTCGACCATGGCTCCTTCGTCACCGCCGCCGTCAAGGCCGGGCTGATCGATCCCGCGCGCTCGATCCAGATCGGCATCCGCACCCATGCGCCGCAGGATTGTGGCCTCGAGATCGTCCACGGCGACGAGGTGGAGGACCTGACGAGCCGCGAGATCGCCGAGCGCATCCGGACGCGGACCGGCGGCGCGCCCAGCTACCTCACCTTCGACATCGACTGCCTCGACGCCGCCTTCGCGCCGGGCACCGGCACGCCGGTCGCCGGCGGCCCGTCCAGCGCCAAGATGCTGGCGGTCATCCGCAAGTTGGGCACCCTGCAACTGGTCGGCGCCGACGTGGTCGAAGTCGCCCCGCCCTACGACCATGCCGAGATCACAGCCATTGCCGGCGCCACGGTCGCCATGTACCTGATCGGGCTTCTGGCCGAAGCCAAAGGGGGCTGAGATGCGACGACGACGCCCTGACGACGAGTTGAATCAAAATCCGAGCGACATCGCGTCCGCTCTTCACGAATAGCTCTTAGTCCCTGATTATCAGGATCTTTCCGGAGTTTCCCAATGCCCGACAAGATCAAGATCGGCGTCCTCGGCGCCAGCGGCTACACCGGCGCCGACCTGGTGCGGCTGGCCGCGCGCCACCCCAACATCGAAATCACCGTGCTGACGGCCAACAGCCACGCCGGCAAGCCGATGAAGGCGGTCTTCAAGCACTTTTCCCATATCGACCTGCCCGACCTGGTGACGGTGGAGGAGGCTGATTGGGAGGCCGTCGACGCCGTGTTCTGCGGCCTGCCGCACGGCACCACCCAGGCCATCTCGCGCGACATCCTCACCCATTACCCGAAGGTGAAGATCATCGACATGTCGGCCGATTTCCGGCTGCGCGATGCCGCCACCTACAAGGAGTGGTACGGGCTCGACCACGTCGCGACCGAGATCCAGACCGAGGCGGTCTACGGCCTGACCGAGCGCTACCGCCACCAGATCGCACAAGCCCGGCTCGTCGCCTGCCCCGGCTGCTACCCGACCGCCGTCCTGCTGGCGCTCCTGCCGCTGACCACGCATGCCCTGATCGACCCGGACGAGATCATCATCGACGCCAAGTCGGGCGTCTCGGGCGCCGGGCGCGGCCTGAAGGAAAACACCCTGTTCTGCGAGGCGGGCGAAGGCCTGTCGCCCTACTCGGTCGGCAAGCATCGGCACATGCCGGAGATCGAGCAGGAACTGGGCGTCTCCGTCGGCCGCTCGGACCTCAAGATCAACTTCACCCCGCACCTCATCCCGATGAGCCGGGGCGAGCTCTGCACGAGCTACGTCAGGCTGGCGCCGGGCCACACCGCCGACGACCTGCGCGAGGCACTGGTCAAGACCTACGAGGACGAGCCCTTCGTCACCGTCGCCGACCCCGGCGTGCTGCCGCAGACGCAGATGGTGCGCGGCTCCAACTATGTCGTGGTCAACGTCGTCCCCGACCGCATTCCGGGCCGCGCCATCGTCATCTCGACGCTGGACAATTTGGTGAAAGGCTCGGCCGGCCAGGCGATCCAGAACTTCAACGTGGCCTTCGGCATCGAAGAAATCACCGGCATCGAACAGCTGCCGCTGTTTCCGTAAGGGCGGGCGGCGCGACGGTGGGTCTCGAACGACGGGCGGGGCATGGTGCGGAGACGGTCCTGTCCTGCGGCGTCATTCCCGGGCTTTGGCCCGAGAATCCAGACTTTCGCCGTCAGCCCAAGCGACACCGCAGCGGACGCTGCCAAAGATGCGCATCGATACCTGAAGCGCCGCTCCCCGTCCGCCCCCGTCATGCCGGCGCGGCCTTGGAGCCCTCTAGACCAGGATGGCGCTCAGCGCCGCCAGCAGCCGCTCTCCGTCGTCGGCGCTGCCAACGGTGATCCGCAGAAAATCGGCGATGCGCGGCTTGGCGAAGTGTCGCACCAGCACCGCCCGCTCGCGCAGCGCCGCGGCGAGCGCCGCACCCTGCCATGCGGGATGGCGGGCAAAGACGAAGTTTGCCGCCGACGGCAAGACCTCAAAGCCGAGTTCCACGAGGCCGGCGGTCATCGCTTCCCGATTGGCGACAATGGTCGCGCAGCCCATCTTGAACGCCGCCTCGTCTGCGATCGAGGCGATGGCGCCCGCCTGCGCCGGCCGTCCGAGCGGATAGGAATTGAAGCTGTCCTTGACCCGCGTCAGCCCCTCGATCAGCGCCGCGTCGCCGATCGCGTAACCGACCCGGAGGCCCGCCAGCGAGCGCGACTTCGACATCGTGCGCACCACCAGCAGATTGGGATGCTCGGCGATCAGCGGCAGCGCGGTCTCGCCGCCGAAATCGACATAGGCCTCGTCGATCACGACCGGACTGTCGGGCTGCGTCTCGACGAGCTCGGCGATCGCCCGGCGGCCGAGCGCGATGCCAGTCGGCGCATTGGGATTGGCGAGAATGATCGCGCCCGCCTCGCGCCTGTAATCCTCGATCCGGATGCGCATCGCCTCGTCCAGCGGCACGGTTTCGTGGGGCACGTCGAAGAGCCGGCAGTAGACCGGGTAGAAGCTGTAGGTGATGTCCGGAAACAAGAGCGGCCGCCGGTGCTTCAGCAGAGCGACGAAGCAGTGGGCGAGCACTTCGTCGGATCCGTTGCCGACGAAGATCTGGCTGGCCGAGACGCCATGATAGGCGGCCAGCGCCTCGCGCAGCTCCGCCGCCGTCGGGTCGGGATAGAGCCGCAACCCTTCCGCCGCGGCTGCGGCGATCGCTGCACGAACCGTCGCCGGCGGCTCGAACGGGCTTTCGTTGGTGTTCAGCTTCACCAGCCCGCCGATACGCGGCTGCTCGCCCGGCACATAGGGCTCCAGCCGGTGCGTCACCTCGCTCCAGAAGCGGCTCATGCCTCACCCTTTCCGTTCGAAACGTCGGACGTTTGAGCCCCCTCGCCGCCGCAACTCGCGGCGACGTCGGCGCAGCCTCAGCTGCGCACCTCGACGCGCAGCACCTCGGGATAGGATCCCCTCAGCCCCCGCGCGTGGGCGACCGCAAAGGCCAGAACGACCACTGCCCCGGCTTGATGGGCGAGCGCCCAGCCGAGCGGTGCGTGGAGGAGCAGCGTCGTGATGCCGAGCGTCGCCTGCAGCACGATGAGTACGAAGAGAACGAGCGCCCGTCGCGCATGCGTGGTGCCCGCCGCCCAGAACCAGGCGCTGATCGCGTGCAGTGCCGTCGCCAGGAACAACAAGTAGGCGCCGATGCGGTGATCGAACTGAACCGTCATCGCGTTTTCGAAAAAATTCCGCCAGGCCGGCGATGCGGCAAGCAGGCCGTCGGGCACCCATTGCCCATCCATCAACGGCCAGGTGTTGTAGCCCTGGCCGGCGTCGAGCCCCGACACCAGACCGCCGAGATAGATCTGGACCAGCGCCAGAAGCACGATGCCGCCGGCCACCCAGACCGAGCCGGGCGACGGTGGAATATCGCGCGAGTGCGGCGCCAGTCCCCGCGCCACCCACAGGGTATAGGCGAAGATGACGCACGCCGTGGTGAGATGGACCGCCAGCCGGTACTGGCTGACGTCGGTGCGCTCCGTCAGCCCCGACGCGACCATCCACCAGCCGATCGCGCCCTGGAGCCCGCCCAGCAGGAAAATGCCGACCAGGCGCGGTTTCAACGCCGGCTCGACCATGCCCGCCGCCCAGAACACGACCAGCGGAATGGCGAAGACGAAACCGACGGCGCGCGCCAGAAAGCGGTGCGTCCACTCCCACCAGTAGATCGTCTTGAAGGCATCAAGGCTCATGCCCTGGTTGATTTCCTGGTACTCTGGGATGCGCTGATAGAGGGCGAACTCCTCCTGCCATTCCTCGACCGAAAGCGGCGGCACGATCCCGTGGATCGGCTTCCATTCGGTGATCGAAAGACCCGAGTTCGTCAGCCGCGTCGCGCCGCCGACCAGCACGAGAGCGACGATCAACAGGGCCACGCCGTAGAGCCAGGTGCGAACCCAGCGGCGGTTTCGCTCAACGCGCTCGATCGCGCGCACGTCAAAAGGATGCATCGTCGTCGGCAAGCTTGTCATGAGGCAGTCTCCAGCTCGCCCATGTGACGCGATTTGACCTCAGCCGCAAGCGTTCTCGGCCGAATGGACGAAAATGCCGAGCGGCGGATGAAGTCCAGCATGTCGCATGAGACGAAGCATCGGTCCGGACAGCCGACGACGGCATAAGCGGACCGTCGCGAAAATAGTTCACGGACGGACCGAAGATCGGTAAGACCCTTGCCGGTCGAGCCGATCATGCGGGATCGGGCGCGAAGCCTCTCCGCCGGAATCAAATTGGAAGCAGCGAGCCCTAAATGCCTGTGAGACTGAAGAAATTCATCGGCACGCTGATCCTCATCGTCCTCGTCATCGTCTACGCGCTTTTGGCGACGGCCATCGCCTCGCTCTATCTCGGCGAAGCGCACTGGATCATCCACCTGCTCTATTTTACCGGAACCGGCGTTCTCTGGGTGATCCCGGCGATGTTCATCATTCGATGGATGGAATTGCCGCCACGCCGCCGTTGAACCCGGCGCGCGATCGACCAGGAGGGATCGAGCGCTTCCGATCCCCTCCGTTGCAGCTTAATTCGCGGCGGCCGCCAGTTCGCCGATCTTGACCTGAACGACGTCGTCGAAGCCGGCCTGCTCCAGCGCGGCCATACGCTCCGCGCCCTGCTCTGCATTTTCCGCCGCGACGACTACGGCCGTATCTTCCGCCGCGATCCGGGCCAGATCGTCGGGAGCCATCGCGCCGCATTCCAGAACGACGCAGTCGTAGACACCGGAAAGAATGGACAGCGCCGCTGCGATCTTCTCCGCCGTTGAAGAGGTAAGATTCGTTCCGATGCCGGGCAGCGGCAAAATGTGCGTTTCGGTGAAATGGTCGCGGTCGATGGCATCCGCCGTGGCGACGCGGCTCTCGGGCACGATCACCGTCTGCATCGTGTCGCGGCGGACGCCCATGGCCCGCGTCCCCATCCCATCGGGGCTGAGATCGATCAGCACGCTCGGGTGGCCGGCCCCGGTCAGGGCGCGAGCCAGTTCCACCCCGGCTGGGATCGCCGTCGCCGCACCAGCGGTCAATACCGCCACGCGCCGAACTTCTCCGCGCAGCACGGCGACCGCAAGGTCGTCGAGCTGCACGACGCTCTGTCCGCCGCCGGCAAGGTCGGAAGCCTGAAAGGTGGATGCAGCAATAGGGGCGTCGTCGCCGAGGATCGGCGTCTCGAGCGCTGAAGCCGGTTCACCGGAAGCGGTTGTCTCCCGGTCCGAAGCCTCGCCCGCTCCATCCTCTTGGCCGGTCTCGGCCCGTTTCGGTCCGATGACCAGCGCGGCGAGGAAGCCGATGGCCAATCCGAGGAGACCGCTGGCCGCGGCCAGAATAAAAGGATTCGGCCTTCCGTCGCCGGATGGCAGATTGGCCGGAGCCACCAGGCTGGCCGCTGGTTCTGCACTTTGTCCGCTGTGAACGCGCGCGAGCGCCGTCTGCAGCTTTTCGAGGCGCACTTGGCGTTCGGCCAGCTGCCGATCGAGCGCTTTGATCTCGCCGGCCTGGGACTGCGCCGCCTCACTCCGGGCAGTCCGAAGGGCCGCCTGAACCTCGTCCAATCGCTGTCGCGCGGCGGCCGCCTCTTCCGCTCGGACCGAGGTGGCACGTTCGGCCTCAGCTCGAAGCTCGCCGTTGACCTCCGCCAGATCGGATCGCGCCTGAAGCAGGTCCGGATCGTCCTCCGATCGCTCGCCGGACAATTCCGCGATGCGCGAACGCAGCGTCGAGCGCCGTTCCCGCAGCTCCCGCGCCGCCTCCCCTGTCAGCCGCGCGGCGACCACGTCGACGGGCTGGCCGGCATCGAGTGCGTTCCGCAAGGCAGCGGCCTCGGCTTCGACGCTTCGCGCCTCCTCCTGACGTTGGGTCAGCTGGGCCTCGAGCTCTTGCTCGCGCTCCGAGATCGGCGTTCCGGCGGCGTCGAAATTTGCCTTGCGCTCCTGAAGATCCGCGATCTCGCTCTCGACGTCGGCGATGGACTGCTCGGTCTCCGCCGGGTCCGCCATGGCGACCGGCTCGGCGTTGCGGCGGGCGATATAGGCATTTGCCACCGCATTCGCCGCGTCACGTGCAACCACGGCATCCGGCCAGGAAAACCCGATCGCGATCAGGCCGGCATCGGTGTCTTCGCTGGCATCGAGATGGCCGACGAGTTCTTCGGCATCGATGTCGCCGAGCCCTGGGATTTGCGCCGTGGCGGCGCGCAGAAGCTCCGGCTCCGAGATGGTGCTCCACACCTCGTCCGCAGAGCCGGCTCCTCCGGCCGGAGACGGACCGATCGACAGATAGGCGGTCGCCTCGAAGTTCGGCGGCACCAGCGATGCTCCCGCGTAACCGGCCAACGCAAACAGAACCGCGGTGATAGCGACGCCCCACGAGCGCCAAGGCGCCGGACGTCTGTCCGCTCGCATTGTGCCGTTGCCGTTGGCGCTGCTCATAGAATCTCCGGTAGTCCTGATCTGCCGCGTTATTTTTCAGCGACGGGATCAATATGCTAGCGAATACCGGAGAAGGCCCAATTTACCGCTCGTTAACCCTAATGAAACTATAAAAATTGAATTACTTCGACCGAGCAGGCGGATTTTTTCTGAGGATAGTGAGTATGGGGCCTCGAATTTTGGTGACCGCCTTGTTGTGCGCGGTACTCGGTGCCTGCTCCTCCTACAGGCCGACACCGCCTGCGTTTCACGAAGCGCTCAATCAGCCCTACCGGCTCGATGCCGGCGATCGCGTGCGCGTCACCGTTTTCGAGCAGGAAAGTCTGACCAACACCTACGCCGTCGACAAGGCCGGCTACATCACGGCGCCCCTGATCGGTTCGGTCCCCGCTCGCGGGCGCACGACCGGCCAGCTGGCGGAGACGCTCGAAGCCAAATACGGCGAGGGCTATCTGCGCGACCCGGATATTTCGGTCGAAGTGGACCAGTACCGGCCGTTTTTCATCATGGGCGAAGTCGGCGCGGCCGGCCAATATTCTTATGTCCCCGGCATGACGGTGCAGAACGCGATCGCCATCGCCGGCGGCTTCACGCCGCGCGCAGACCAATCGACCGCCGACATCACCCGACAGGTGAACGGCCGCATTTTGACGGGCCGCGTACTTACCTCCGATCCGATCCTTCCGAGCGACACCATCTACGTTCGCGAACGTCTGTTCTGACGCGGTTGCCGCATTGACAGAGTTGGGATTGCAGGGACGCGAGATCCGGGCCAGGACCCTTGCCCACCCCCGACTTGCCGGTTTTATGGGGATCTGCGGCCGAGTTGACGGATCGGAGCCGAGGAAAAGCCGGGCTCGCCGGCAAACCGGCGCGGTTTCTCGCAATTTACCGTCGACACGAACCAAATCTTAGCCAGTCAAGCTTAAGCTTGTTCGCTGGCGGCGTATCGGCACGTCCGCCGGCGGCAATGACGGCCGCCCGAACCAGCGGATCAAGGGCTCCAATGCTCGACATGGACGACCGATCGCCATTCTCGCCCGAGGCCGTCCGTGCCTTCCCGGGCCAAAAGCAATCGGACCAAGCGATCGAGCTCAACCCGATGGCCGCGCTGGTCGCCCGGCAGTTCGGATCGAACTCCGTCGCGTCGCGCACCGTTCGTATCGTCTGGCGCGGCGTGGAAGCGCTCGCCCTGCTGGTTCTCGGCCTGCTCATCCATGCCGGGCTGGGCAGCCATGTCCTGATCGAAACCCGGTTTACCGCGTTCGCGATCGCCGGTGCCGGCGCGGCGGTGGTCCTGATCGGCCTGGTACACGGCTATCAGATCTCGGTGCTGCGTGGCGGGCTCCGGCAGTTTCCGCGTGTCGGCCTTGCCTGGCTCGGCGCCTGCCTGCTGATCGCATTCACCGCCTTGATGCTGGAAGGCGCGGCATCGCCCTTCCCTCTCTGGCTTGCTCTATGGCTGGTCGGCGGCAGCGCGGTCTTGGCTGCCGGCCGATACGCATTGGGCATCAAGCTGCGACAATGGGCGCGCGACGGCGTGATGGAGCGCCGCGCCGTGATCGTCGGCGGCGGCCAGGGCGCCGCGGCCCTCTTGAACAATCTCGAACTGCAGCCGGACAGCGATATCCGCATCTGCGGCATCTTCGACGATCGTGGCAACCGCCGCTCGCCGCCGGTCGTCGCAGGCTATCCCAAGCTCGGGACCGTCCGCGAACTGGTGGAGTTCGCACGCATCGCGCGCATCGACATGTTGATCGTCACGCTGCCGCTGACCGCCGAGGCGCGCGTGCTGTCGATCCTCAAGCAACTGTGGGTTCTGCCGCTGGATATCCGGCTGTCGGCCCACGCCTCCCAGATCAAGCTGCGTCCGCGCGCCTATTCCTTTATCGGCGAACTGCCGTTTCTCGACGTCTTCGACCGGCCTCTGACGACCTGGGATACGCTCGCCAAGCGGACCATGGACCTAGTTGTCGGAACGCTCGCCATCGTCCTTCTGTCGCCCGTGATGCTCGTCACAGCTCTCGCCATCAAGCTCGACAGTCCCGGTCCGGTATTCTTTCGCCAGAAGCGACACGGTTTCAACAATCAGGTCATCGAGATTCTGAAGTTTCGGTCGCTCTATCACGACATGGCGGACGTGGCCGCACGGAAGGTCGTGACGAAGAACGATCCGCGCGTGACACGCGTCGGCCGTTTCATCCGCAGGAGTTCGATCGACGAGTTGCCTCAACTCTTCAACGTACTGTCCGGCAGCCTGTCCCTGGTCGGTCCGCGGCCCCATGCCGTCCACGCGCTGTCGAGCCAGAACGAGGCATTCGTCGAGATCGTCGACGGCTATTTCGGCCGCCACAAGGTCAAGCCGGGGATCACCGGCTGGGCACAGATCAACGGCTGGCGCGGCGAAATCGACGAACCCGCCAAGCTGAAGAAGCGCTTCGAGCACGACCTCCACTACATCGAGAACTGGTCGATTTTCCTCGACCTGCTGATCCTTCTCAAAACCCCCTACGCGCTGCTGTTTTCGAAGAACGCATACTGACGCCGAGCCCGGTAAAGGCTCGCGCGAGGCGGTTTGTGAGGAACAAGCGGCGACGCTCGCGGTTTTTCGGCTGGAGCGACAATACGATCTCCACCTCGCGACGATCGAGCGCCCGGAATCGCCAACCCCGCGATGCCCATGCCCGAAACGTCACGTGGCCATAGATCGCACTTTCTGCCCCGTCCCCTGCCGTCTCTTGTGCAAGGGTCTACTTTGAGCCAAAACGCCGGTTTGCTGCGCTCAGTGGCGCCGAAGCGGAATAGTCGCGCTTCGCGCCCGCGTGACGCGATCGAAGAAGGAACAGGGGCGAGCATGATTCGCGTCGCGTCCTACAACATCAGAAAGAGCGTCGGGACCGACTGGCGCCGTCAGCCGCGCCAGATCCTCGATGTCTTGCGCGAGATCGACGCCGACATCGTTGCTCTACAGGAAGTCGATCGCCGATTCGGCGACCGGGTGTCGTCCCTGGCGCCGGAAGCCATCATCGACAAGACCGACTACAAGGCGATCCGTTTCGGCGTGCGGCCGGGAAGCCTCGGCTGGCACGGCAACACCATCCTGGTGCGAAAATCGGTCGAAGTCCTGCATTGCGAGCGGATCGTGCTGCCCGCCCTGGAACCGCGCGGCGCCGCTCTGGCCGACATTCAGATCGACGACTTGAAGCTGCGGGTGGTGGGCATGCATCTCGGCTTAGTCAGCCTGTGGCGACGGCGCCAGGCGCGGGCCGTCCTTCAACGTCTGAAAGCGCTGGAAGAACCGCTGCCCACGGTCATGATGGGCGATCTGAACGAGTGGAATACGGAAGGCGGATGCCTGTCGCATTTCGCCGAAGACCATCATGTGGTGGCGCCGGGGCCGAGCTTTCACTCGCACCTCCCCTTCGCCTCCTTCGACCGCATCATCACCAGCGCGGATCTTTCCGTGCAAACGGCCGGTGTGCATCTTTCCGAACGCGCCCGCATCGCGTCCGATCATCTGCCGGTGTGGGCCGAGATGACTTATCTCGGCGAGGTCGCAGCGCCGATGCGCCGAGCCGCCGCGCTGGAGCCTCTGGCCGGCGAATAGGGTGCGGTCCTCAACACCGCAATCCGCACCCGGATTCACCTCGACGGCAGACCAGATCCCCAGAATGGGACCGTCAGACCAGCACCTCGAGCGTCACCTGGGCAACGCCTCGGCCGATCATGCCGACCGCCTTCGCTGCGCCGCGCGACAGATCGATGATCCGGCCATGCGCATAGGGCCCGCGATCGTTGATCCGCACGACGACCGATTTGCCGTTCGCCTTGTTGGTGACGCGCACCTTTGTCCCGAAGGGCAGCGTCTTGTGTGCGGCGGTGAGCTTGTTCATGTCGAAGCGTTCGCCATTGGCCGTCTGACGGCCATGAAAGCCCGGCCCGTACCACGAGGCCTTCCCCGACAAAATCTGCCCCTTAACAATATTGGCGTGAGCGACACCCAGCTCGAAACCAGACAACGGAGCACAAGAAAGTACGGCTGCGGCGAGCGCAACCAGGATGGTCTTTTTCATTGGTTCCCCTCTCGAATGCGGCCGGAGCCGCGCTTGAGCGAGGATGCTGTTCTCCCGGCGATGTGACGAGAATTTGAACCGAAACCGGCAAGAATGAGGTCATTTCGTGTTTCGGGAACTTTTTTGAAAGACGCGCAACCCTCTGGCGACGCACCATTTTTCGCTGCATGCCCCCAGAAGGAGGGCACAGAGGTTAAGACCTCGGCTCTTCGAACCTGGAGCGAAGCTCGACGTCGGCGGAAGCGGCGTTGTCGATGGCGAATAGCCGCTATGCACTAGCCCGGATTGCTCGATGCGCTGCGGCAGAACATCTTCATGTCAACGATCTAATCGTTTTAAGTCCGATTTGGAGACCGAAGATGAAGAATGTTGTCCAGTCCCTTCGCTCGGCGGTCAAGCGCTTCCGCGACTACGATCCCGAGATGGCCTACCTCAACGAGGCGACTTCGCAGGTCGATCTGGAATGCCGCCAGCGCGAGATCGATCGCGGACGGTTCATGGGCCAGCGGCGCCCCGGCTTCTGAGACGAGCCATTCTGAGGGCGACGCGAATAGCCCGCCCGCCGACAACTGAGGTAAGCCGACGGACTGTTGCAGGTCTCGGGCAGAAGGGCGGTGACGGAGCTCCTGGAACTGCCTTGAGCACCGATCGCTACCGGCCCGGTTGGCGTTGCGTCCAATAAAAGGCACCGTGGTGCCGCGAGATGACCTCTTCGCCCGGTGACCCGGTCGGCGGTTTGCGCCTGCGGCGGTCGCCCGAGCATCGGCATTCTCCTCGCCGCTCGTTCAGCCGCTCCCGAAACCCTGCGCGGATGCAGGCGGACGCCCGCAAGTTGGCACGGCTCGAACGGCCCAAACGAAAACGGCGCCCAAAAGGGCGCCGCCGAAAACTCTTGTAACGGATCAATTAGGCCGCATTGGCCTCGATCGTCTTGGCATTGCCGTTGCCGACCGCCGCGATCTCGATCTTGCGGGGCTTCATAGCCTCCGGAATGACCCGAACGAGATCAATGTGAAGCAAGCCGTTCTTCAAGGCGGCGCCCTTCACTTCGACATATTCGGCCAGTTGGAAACGCCGCTCGAAAGCGCGTCCTGCGATGCCGCGATAAAGCACTTCGCGCTCGCCTTCGTCCTTCTCGTCCTTTTTGTCGCCCTTGATCGTCAGCACGTTCTCGCGCGATTCGATCGACAGATCGCTCTCGCCGAAGCCCGCCACCGCCATGGTGATGCGATAGGCGTTCTCTCCGGTGCGCTCGATGTTGTAGGGCGGATAGCTCGGCGCGACGCTGTCGGGCTGGGACAGGGTGTCGAGCATCGAGAAAAGGCGGTCGAAACCGACCGTCGAACGATAAAGCGGCGCAAAATCAGCGTGACGCATAAGTGTTCTCCTAGGAAGCAACAGGTTCGTGCGTTTGGCTGGACGCTGGTTCCCAACTGGCGAACCCATCCGGCCAGCGGCCCCGAATGGCGGCCACGACCAACAGATGGTGAGCGGTCGTTTTCGCGTCAAGATCGTCAAGATCCGAGCTCGCAAAACTGCGAACCACACCATCGGCATTCCTGAACGCTGGATGAACGGCCCCTTCCGATTCCGTTCAGGCAGCCTCCCCCATTGTTGCGGACACCAACCGATTGGGATGGGTGTCGAAACGCGACCATTCGCGGCGGCGTCCTCCGGCGGTTGCCGATCTTCGGGCGGCTCGCACGCCTGTATCGAAAACGGTCATGGCGTCCCGTCCCTTCCGCTGTGGCCGCCGGGCCGGGAGTCTTTTGGCTCCCGGCCCTTCTCATTCCTGCCCCTGACGATCGACAAACGTCGGCAAACGGTCGCTTCCACGAATTCAGGCATTTTCTCGCGGCGGCCGATCCTGCATAAGGCGGAGACGACCGATCGATCGACAACCGTCAGAACTGGCTGCGGATGACCGATACCCCCACCGCCGACGAACCGAACAAGAAGGTCGGCCAGTCTGCCGAGACCGCCCCGAGCAACGAGGTCGCAGTCGATCGGGACGACGAAGCGACGCTGGATGCCGTTTCGGCGGAAGCACCGGACGCCCCGACAGAGGCGGACCCCGACGGCTCGTCGCCGACTGGACAGGCTGAAGACGGCGCGCCTGAAGACGGCCCGACGGACTCCACAGCGGACGACCCGCCCGAGCCGCCCGAGCCGGAGGCGGAACTGCGCGACATCCTCGTCGAAACACCCGGCAATCCCCTGCCCGACGGCATCGTCGGCGGCTGGCTCACATCCGGCGACGGCGTCGGTCTGCGCTACGCCGTGTGTCCCAGCGCACAGGAGACGACTCGCGGAACCGTCCTCCTCCTGCAAGGACGCAACGAGGCCATCGAGAAATATTTTGAGACGATTTCCGATCTCAGCCGCCGCGGCTACCTGGTGGCGACTCTCGACTGGCGCGGTCAAGGCGGTTCCGACCGGCTGACGCGCAACCGGCGGCGGGGCCATGTCGGAAATTTCAAGTTCTATCTTCGTGACCTGGAAGCCTTCCTCGAAGAGCTGGACATCCAGTACTGCCCGCAGCCTCGCGTGGTTCTCGGCCATTCCATGGGCGGGCTTCTGGCCCTGATGGCAGCGCCGAGCCTGGAAGATCGGATCGAGCGCATCGTCGCCGCCGCGCCGATGATCGGGCTGCCGATCGGCGGATTCTCAGTCAGGACGGCCTATTGGCTCACCACCCTGCTTCGGGCTCTGGGCCTCGGCAAGCTCGGCATTCGCGGCGGCGCCCGCGCGCAGCCTCTCCTGCGCGCGGAAAGCAGCCTCTACACCAGCGACCAGAAGCGGCTCGAGCGCAACTTCCGTCTGGTGGAAGCCGCGCCATGGCTGTTTCTGGGCAGCCCGAGCCTGTCCTGGGTGCGCGCCGCCATCATCGCCATGCGCCGGTTCGAGCGCTCCGACGCCGTGGCCACACTGCGGATGCCGACGCTCATCGTGACGGCCGGCGACGATCGGGTCGTCTCTTCCAGGGCCGCCCGACGCCTGGCGTGGCGGATGCGCTGCGGCCACGGCCTGAGCTTGGCCGGCGCGCGGCACGAACTGTTGCAGGAGGCCGACCGGTATCGCGAGCCCTTCCTGGCCGCTTTCGAAGCGTTTGCCGGAGCGGCCTCGCCCGACGAAACAAACGAGGTGGACGAGTCCCAGATCCAGAGCGCGCTCGAAGAACTGGCTCTGACCGCCGAAGAGATCTAGCTGCCTGCCGGCCCGGTTCAGCCGCCGGCCAAGATGCCCAGCGCCGCCTCGTGCAGTTCCGGCGTGGCGGCGGCGATCACGTTGCCGCCGACTTCGGCCCGCTCGCCGGAAAAGGTGGTCACCACGCCGCCCGCCGCCTCGATGAGCGGAATCAGCGCGACGATGTCGTAGGGCTTGAGCCCGGCTTCCACCACCAGATCGGCGTGACCGGCGGCCAGCATGGCGAAGGCATAGCAATCGACGCCGAAGCGCGTCAGCCGCGCTTGGTTCTCCAGCTTCTCAAACCTATCCAGCGCCTCGCCCGCAAACAGCCGTGGCGAGGTCGTGAACAGCGTCGCCTGGGACAATTCGGTCGTGGCCCGAACCTTCAAGGCGGTGCGCCCCGCGGGCCCCTCCACCCAGCCACCCGACTCATCGGCCCAGAACCGCTCGCCGATATAGGGCTGGTCCATCAGCCCCAAGGTAGCGCGACCATCGGTCATCAAGCCGATCAGCGTGCCCCATACGGGAAGTCCCGAGATGAAGGCCCGCGTTCCGTCGATCGGATCGAGCACCCAGCAGAAGCGGCCGTCGCCGCTCAAGCCGTACTCCTCGCCGAGAATCGCATGATCGGGAAAGGTCGCCTCGATCAATGCGCGCATCGCCTGCTCGGCGCCTCGATCCGCCTCCGTCACGGGGTCGAATGCGCTGACCAGCTTGTTGTCGACCGTCAGGGGCTGACGAAACAGTGGCAGGCTCCTCTGCGCAGCCGCATCGGCGAGCTCGAAAAGGAAATCGCGATCGGGTTGCATGCCACGCTCCGTGCTTCCGGTCTGGGATCGGACGTCCATTGTCCTGCCGGCGCCAGTGGTATCGGCAAGGACAGCTCGCTGCGGTGCAGCGTGCCGCGACGAACCCGTCGGAGGTGTTCCTTGGCCTATTCGGCCGCCATCGGCAAGCCGCTCTCGCTCCCGAGTTCGGCGGCGAGCACGCCAACCACTTCGACCAGATCGGCGCGCAGCTGGTCGAATCCATCATGACGCTCGAAATTGGCTTCGTCCGCGTAGAGACCGCGATTGATCTCGACCTGCACGGCATGGATCCCAACCGAGGGATGGCCGTAGCGCTCGGTGATATAGCCGCCGGCATAGGGCTTGTTGCGGGCGACGTCGTAGCCGCGCTCGACCAGGCAGGCCGTCAGGATCGCGACGATGCGGCCAGACGCGCTGGTGCCGAAACGGTCGCCGATAACGATGTCCGGCGATCCGCTGCCCGGAAAGGCCCGAACGGTGGACGGCATCGAATGGCAGTCGATGAGCGTCGCCATTCCGAAGGCTGCACGCGTCCGCCGCATCAGATCTTCCAGCGTGGCGTGGAAGGGAAAGTGCAGGCTCTCGATTCGCCTTAGTCCCTCGGAGACGGACAGCTTGTGGCGGTAGATCTGCTCGCGTTCCGCAACGATTCGCGGGATCGTCCCCAGTCCCCCCGCGACGCGAAGCGACCCGGTGTTGACGAAGCTCGGCAGCGCCTCGGAGAACATTTTCGGATCAAGCTCGTAAGGCTCGCGATTGACGTCCAGATAGGCGCGCGGAAACCGGGCCACGAGAAACGGAATCCCGAGATCGGGGGCAAAATCGAAGAGATCGTCGATGAACAGGTCTTCGGACCGGCGAATCGCCTGCGCCGACAGACGCGAAGCCTCCAGGAAATCGACCGGGTAGGCCCGCCCGCTATGCGGAGAACAGAAGACCAGCGGCGTGGATTGAAATTCGGGCGACAGCAACGCGAAGGCGGGATACGGGCCGTCAGGCGTCTTCAGAATCGGCGCTTCCGACTTCATCTCCCGCGCTCCTCGCTTTGACAAATCCCAAGCTCCCGATATCTGGTGGGCGTTGATGGGATTTTTTTAACGCCACTCCACGAGATCGGAATAGACTGTTAGCCCAGAACGCAGCATAAAGTGTTCTGAAGAACGCGCCAACGCTCGAAAATGTTGCCTCGCCACGTTCGGATGACATGAATGCCAAAGATCCTACTCGCAGAAGACGATAACGATATGCGCCGCTTCCTGGCCAAGGCCCTCGAGAAGGCCGGCTACGAGGTCGTCGCGTTCGACAACGGCGGCAGCGCATATGAACGCCTGCGCGAAGAGCCTTTCTCACTGCTCCTGACCGACATCGTCATGCCGGAGATGGACGGGATCGAGTTGGCGCGTCGTGCCACCGAGCTCGATCCCGATCTCAAGGTGATGTTCATCACCGGCTTTGCCGCCGTCGCGCTCAATCCTGATTCGAAGGCTCCGAAGGACGCAAAGATTCTGTCCAAGCCGTTCCATCTGCGCGAACTCGTGGAAGAGGTCGGCAGGATGCTGGAACAGGCTGCCTGAAGATCGAACGGAACGGCCCCGCGCAGAGAGCGCAAAGGCAATATCACCGTGGCAGGGTGCTCACCGTTCGGCGGCACTTTGCCATTTCTCGACGGGATTGTGAGTTCGTGCTCCAATCCTATTGACGTGCCAATGACACTGTGGTGTATGCGGCGGCGTCGGATGGGCGTGTAGCTCAGCGGGAGAGCACTACGTTGACATCGTAGGGGTCACAGGTTCAATCCCTGTCACGCCCACCATCCACTTCTCTGAAATACCTTGTGAAATCCGCTGCTTTCGGCCGCTGGCTCGGACATCGAGCTCACTCCGAGCCGTTGCCTATGTCGGCGGGCTGGTCGCCATCAAGCGCACCAATCTCTCGCCGCAGGGCGCGCGAATTCATATGACTGGGGATGACTATTGCGGGAAGGCTGATTCCCGCCGCGGCCACGACAGAAGTAAGGGTCAGGGACCGATCCACTTGGTCTCGGCCTCCGACGCACCACCAGCCGGCTCGTGCTCGGCCAAGAGGTGTGCCGGACAGGGCGAACGAATTGGCAGCGACAATCTCCAGCGCCGAAAGCGCGGAGCGCTGAGAGATCGAGCCCGCCTCGCCGAGCGGTCGTGGCGGCCATGTTACCGCTTGAAGGAAGAGAGCAATCGCGCTAGCGGCACTACAGACGCAGTCCTACACCGAAGCATGAAGTACCATGATACCAGTTCTGCAGAACGCCTGCGCGGACATCACTGCCGGCCTCAAGCTCCGCCGAGTCTGGATTGCTCTCGCTAGCGAGGATATCATCGACCAGCATCGGCGGACCTCACTCGGCCCCGTGTGGCTTCTGATCAACTATTTGGCCTTTGTCGGCACCATTCTGCTCATTCTCGGTCACAGTCAGTCGGTCACATACTTCCCAGCCTATGTTTCCATCGGCTTTTTTGTCTGGACGTTCGTTTCGGAAGTGGTGTCCCAGAGCGTCACCCTGTTCAGCCGCGAGGAAGCCTTCATCAAAGGGACGCCGCTCCCTCTCACCGTCTACATCATGCGTATGACCATGCAGTCGGCAATCAGAGCCGGCTACACCTTGATCGGATGTCTCGGTATCATTCTGATTGCCCAGACCCCGCTATCATGGGGATGGCTTTGGTCTGTTGCCGGCATCGGCCTGATCCTGACCGCCACTCCGGCAATCGTCTTCACCGGCGCGATCGCGGGCGCCTTTTTTCCCGACCTTCAGTTCATCGTTCAGAACCTCGTGCGAATTGGCCTGTTTCTAACGCCGATCTTCTGGCTGCCGGTCAACGGCAGCATTCGGGGGGTCCTCTATTGGCTCAACCCCTTTACATACGTCGTGGAGATCGTTCGCATTCCCGTGCTCACCGGAGACTTTCCCGCAACGGCCTTCGTCGTTTGCTCAACGATCGCCGTTTTTTTCTGGCTGATGGCTCTCGTGGCCGTCGGCTCCTTTCGAAAGCAAATCGCGTTCATTCTATGATTTCGCTCGCGGTCGAGAATCTCAGCCTGGAGTATCGGCTCCGGAAGAAATTCACCCTTGCGCCACAGGATCGCCGTCTGCCGGTCGGCGGCCGCACGATCAACACCAACGGCGTGCGCAAGATCGTCGCGCTCGATGGCGTGTCGTTTTCCCTTAGCGACGGCGACCGGCTGGCGCTGATCGGATCGAACGGTGCCGGCAAGACGACCCTGCTCAAGGTTCTTTACGGCGTGTTCGAGCCGACCGCCGGTCGAGTGACCCGTGCCGGACGAGTCGATGCCCTGTTCAACATCAATCTCGGCTTCCGGCGCGAGGCGACGGGGCGCCGCAACATCGAACTTCGCGGTCTCATCAACGGCTGGACCAAGAAGGAAATCAACGAGCGCATGGAGGATATCATCGCCTTCAGCGAAATCGGCAATTTCATCGACATGCCGCTCAAGGCCTACAGTCAAGGCATGGCAGCGCGCCTGGCCTTTGCCGCGGCGACGAGCTTTCAACCGGAAATTCTACTCATGGACGAGTGGATCGGCGCGGGCGACCCGGAATTCCAGACCAAGGCGCGCGACCGGATAGAGAGCATGCTCAAACAGGCCGGCATCATCGTGCTGGCTTCCCATAACTCAGCGATTCTGCGCCAGACCTGCACGCAGGCACTGCTGCTCGAGCACGGAAATGCCATTTTCTTCGGTCCTCTAGAGGAAGCCCTTACAACTCACGCAGAGCGGCGCAAGCAGACGCTCGCAAAGGCTTGATGGACGTATGATCCCCTTCACATCCTTTCCGTTCCGCTATCCCGACCGTATCGCGGCGTCGGCTTGGTTCGAGCATGTGCCGTTCATGTTCTGGATCGTCGATGCGCTGCAGCCGCGGCGCTTCGTGGAGCTGGGCGTCGATTGGGGCGTATCCTATTGCGCGGCTTGCCAGACGGTCGGCTCGCGCCAGCTCCCCACTCAATGCTACGGCGTCGACACCTGGAAGGGTGACGCACACGCCGGCTTCTACGGCGAGGAGGTCTATGCCGATCTCGCACCCTATCACGATACCCGTTACAGCGCCTTCTCTCGCTTGGTTCGCTCGACCTTCGACGAGGCGGTGGAGCACTTCGAGGACGCCTCCATCGATCTCCTGCATATCGACGGTCTGCACAGTTATGAGGCAGTTCGCCACGATTTCGAGACCTGGTGGCCGAAGCTCACCGAGAATGCCGTGGTGATGTTTCACGACACCAATGTGCGCGAGCGCGGCTTCGGCGTGTTCCGGCTGTGGGGCGAACTGGCGGCCGAGCGCCCACATTTCGAGTTCCTACATGGGCACGGGCTGGGCGTTCTCGCCATGGGCAGGTCATACCCGCCGGCAGTCGAGGCGCTGTTCGCCGCCGGCGTGGACGCGCACGGCCAGGAGACGGTGCGCACGCAGTTCGCCCATCTCGGCCGGGCAGTGGCCGAGCATGTGACGCTTCGGGCCCCGGGCACTCAGGCCGACGGCGCGCCGCGACCGGAACCAGAGCCGATCGCACCTTTGCCGGATGCTCAGAGCGAGGCCAGCGAAATCACCGAGTGGCAGGCGGTCATCGCCCGCGAGCCGGAGAATGCACACGCGCTCGCCAGCCTCAGCCTGGTCCTTAGCCACAACGAGCGCATCGACGAGGCGATCGAGGCGATCAACCGGGCCATCGCACTCGCCCCGGAGGCGGGGCAGTACGCGCACCGCGGCAATCTCCACTCGATCAAGGGCGATCTTGACGCCGCGGTCGCCGACATGCGCGAGGCCGTGACAAGGGCGCCCGAATTCGCCGAGCGCCTGACTCAGCTCGAGGCGGCGCTTGCCGAACAGGGTACCCTGGGCTGACGCCGCCCGCCGCCGTCACTCGGAAGCGGGCATCGGCTCGGTGATCGGCGCCTGCCGCCTACCCTGCGGCGCACGCTCGAAGACGCAGACGCTGTCGTAGATGGTGACAGAACGCGTGCTTCGGGTGAACGGCGTGATGGCGACGGCGCCGCGCGTGTGCACGGCGTTGATCTCGTCGAGCTTGTCTTTGGCGAATTCCATGAAGCTGCCGGGCGCGCGATAGCCTCCCTGGTATTCCGGCCAATAGCAGGTGTGGGTGTCCTCGACCAGGTAGACGCCCCGCTCGGCGATGCGCTCGTAGAGCAGGTCGAAACTGCGCCGCATATGGTCCATGCGGTGGCTGCCGTCGTCGATGACGATGTCGATCGGCCGGTTCTGCGCCACGATCCGGTCCAGCACGGCGGGGTCGTCCTGGCTGCCGATATGAATGGTGACGCCCTCCGTCTCGTGCTGCTTGCAGGCCGGGTCGATGTCGAGGCCGAGAATGGTGGCGCCGGGACCGAAGTAGGCCCTCCACATCGCCAGCGAGCCGCCGCCGAAGACGCCGATCTCCAGCACCGTCGGCGCCGCACCACGGAACCGGTGAAAATGCTGCTCGTAGATGTCGAAATAGTGCATCCACTTGTGGATGCGCTTCCCGCCGTTGTTGAGGAAATAGCGGTGAAGAAAACCCGCTTCGGACATCGGCGCATCTCCTGCAGCAAGATTCGGCAGAGCCCATAATTCCATATTTCTGCGGCTCGCTATAGCCTCTGGAGGCCTCCTACGTTCCATCCTGGGGGATGGTCTCACCCTCCTCGCCATTCTCGTCATCCTGACCTCGCCGGGATGACGAGAATGGAGGACGGGAACGACTGGGGTGGAAGCCGTCGGAGCCTATCCTTGTGTTCTCGTTCAGAGGACATCTGGAGGCCGTGCGATTTATCCCCGGCTGCGCCGCCGGTGCGATCATCTCCCGCGACGCCGTTTACGGGAGAGGCACATGGACACGACCGAGATCCTTTCTTTGCCATTGATCATGCCTTCGCAGGCGCAGAAGCACGTCACCCACAACGAAGCACTCGCCATGCTGGACGTGCTTGTCCAGACGAGCGTCGCCGGCCTCGTCCCCTCGCCGCCGGACGTACCCCTGCCCGGCGACCGCTGGATCGTGGCGGAGGACGCCGGTGGCGCCTTCGCCGGCCGCGAGGGCAGCCTTGCGGTGTTCCAGGGCGGGGCCTGGTCGTTCCTGCCGCCCCAGGCGGGCTGGTTGGCCTATGACCGTGGCGCCGGGCGCCTTCTCGCCTGCGACGGTGCACTCTGGGCACCACTGCCGCTGCCGTCCGAGATGAACGGCATCGAGAGCCTGGGCGTCAACGCCGCCGCCGATGCCGAAAACCGGCTTGTCGTCGCCGCGCCGAACAGCCTCTTCACCCACGAGGGCGCCGGCCATCGGCTGAAGGTCAACAAGGCGGACGAGGCGGAGACCGCCTCCCTCCTGTTCCAGAGCGGCTGGTCCGGCCGCGCCGAGATTGGCCTGGCGGGGAGCGACGATCTCGCCCTCAAGGTCAGCGCCGACGGCGCCACCTGGCGCGAGGCGTTGCGCGTAGAGCGCGCCAGCGGCCGGGTGCGGTTTCCCTCCGGCGGCGCGCGCGAGCAGCTGGCGGAGGCGCGAACCTACTATGTCGACCCGGCCGGCTCGGACGCCAACACCGGGCTTTCCGCCGGCGACGCCTTCGCCACCGTGCAGAAGGCGGTGAACGCCGCGCTGGCACTCGACGCCGCCGGCTATCCGGTGACCATCCAGCTCGCCGACGGCGTCTACGGTGCGGGCGCGGCGATGTCGCGACCGATGTTCGACGGCGGCACGCTGCTCCTGCGCGGCAACGCCACCAGCCCGGAAAACGTGCTGATCGACGCCGGCTCAGCCGGCAACGCGCTGCTGTTCAACGCAGCCGGCGCGAGCGCACGCATCGAGGGGATCAAGGTGGCCGGCCAGGTCGGCATCTGGGCGCGCTTCGGCGTCGTCGTCATGCTGCGCGGCAGGATCGCCTACGGCGTCTGCACGGCGCGCCACATCGGCGCCGACAATGGCGCCTATATCGAAGTGATCGCGACCATCGACATCCAGGGCGGCGCGCAACAGCATTTCTTCGCGGGACAGAACGGCCACATCCTGATGACGAACTCCACGGTCAACCTGATCGGCACGCCGGCGTTCACAAACGCCTTCGCCGTCGCCCAGACGACCGGGATTGTCTCAGCCTATGCAAACGCCTATGCTGGCTCCGCAACAGGTATGCGCTATCGAACACTTCTAAATGGCGTCGTCTTCGTCAATGGTGCGGGCGAGGCTTCACTTCCCGGCGATGCTGTTGGGCTCGTGAGCAGCGGGGGTCAGTATGGCTAGCCGCTCAAAGTTGGCAGAGGAGACCCTCAAGTGTTTCGCGGCGTCGGACTTGTTTCGGTCCATGCCAACAGCGAGCCAAGCTAAGCGATCAGGTACAACGCCTCACTGCTAGCAGCGCCGCTTCAACACACAACGCTAATCCAAGTCCGCGCATAGAAAACAATGCGCATACATCAAAGAGCAGAGAATGGGTTTATTGGGAAAATTATATAATTCCCATAATATCTCAATCTGCCAACGTATCACGGTAAAGCCTCAATGGAAATCCTCGACGCATATATTGATCGCGCGCCAGATCCTCAGACAATCCTTGATATTTTCACCAACGAGTGGTCATCGAAAATGCCCGTGGAGTCGGGTCTAATCGCCACGCCGGGTCCTGCGGCGCTGTTCGAAGATGGACGCATCGATTGGCTTTCGAAGACAATCGGCGGTTTCGCCAATAAAAGAATCCTAGAACTCGGCCCATTGGAAGCCGGGCACACCTATATGATGCACAATGGCGGAGCTGCCTCGATCACCGCAATCGAGGCAAATTCGCGTTCCTATCTCAAATGCCTCTGCATCCAGCAGATTTTCAATCTCAATCGCGCCAGTTTCCTGTATGCTGACGCCATGGCTTATGCCGATCAATGCAACGAAGAATTCGATCTCTGCGTTGCATCCGGCATCCTCTACCATATGACCGCGCCGGTGGACTTCATTCGTCAGATCGGACGGATGTCGAAAACCATGTTCATCTGGACCCATTACTACGACGAGTCGATCCGCTCGCGGAGCGACATGTCAAAACAGTTTCATGAGCCGCAAGAGATCGAAATCGAGGGCCATACCTATACGGCAGTGAAGCGCACCTATGATGCGGCACTCAACTGGGCTGGCTTTTGCGGCGGAAGCAAATCCTGGGCTCTTTGGCTAACGAGAGATTCCCTTTTCCGGGCACTCGAAGATGCAGGCTTTGTGGTTGATGGCGTCAGCTTTGATCAAGCCGATCACCCCAACGGCCCTTCACTCGCTCTCGTCGCAACCCGCAAACCGTAGGGTGAAAAATGGCTGGGCCGAATCGGGCCCAGCCCGCCCTTCAACGCGTGTGAGTTTTTTGCGCTTCCGCGATTATGCGAGCGACGTATAGGGAGCAATTCTCTGGATCGATATAGCCGCCCCTCTCGACATCTTTCTCGTATTCAAGGATATCGACAGAATCACTGAGCGTTTCGTTTATCCAGACTAAGTCTCGATCAGAAAGGAATGCCTTCCAGTCATCGACACCGCCACTTCGCCGCGTCCGCTGAAGTGCCTCGCCAACGTTCCTGTCTCCCGAAAAGAGGTCGGCAAGCGGGTGTCCATCCAGGTTCGAAGTGACAAAGTCTTCATACCTGACAATAGACTTAAGGGTACTCGGAAGATTTCCTACATATCGAGCATAGGCCTCGGACATGCGCGCAGCACCTTCGGTGATGCGCACCCCGAATCGATCTCGTAGCGCTTCGATAAGATCAAGAAGCGAAAAATCGGGATCAGATTCCTTCCGGCGGAACAAATCGATCCATTCTGCAGCATCTTCATCTGAACGACGCTTCGCCTGAAAATACGGAAAGGCAACGTAGTTCAAACGACTAATCATTTCAGCGCGAGGATCTCGCGTAATAAATATGTTTTTATCGAAATTCGTCCTCATCTCATTATAGATGATTGAATTCAACAATCTAGGTCGCTGCGCCCAGTGATCAAAAAGTATCTTAACAACACCATCCCCCTTATCGGTCGCAAAATTCTCGAAAAAAGCGGCATGCTTCGGCTCAAGATAATACCGATTAATAGATCTACTATTTTGTATTGTCTTGGATATGACAGTTGTCCCCGTCTTCCCGAGGCCAATAACAAGATAACGTTCCATCACTCTTCCATCTTCTTCCGAAGTATAGCCATAAACTCGACTCTAGGTTTTGGTGTTTCATACACCCTGACGATGTCGAAGGGTATTAGGTCAATTGAGGATAGGATTTCCATCAAGTTTCTGAAGGTACTTGGGCTGAACCGCCAAGCGTGAGCATCAATATAACGGCCATTAGCCTTGTCAAAAAGGTTAAGTGCCGCTTTAATCTTCCCCCCTATCTCTTGCTCATATCCAGGATCGGCATGAATCCCTTCCCAGTGGCGTGGTGCGTCATTATGGGTGGCAAGCGCTACGTGCTTGATGATATTTGCAAGTGAATGGGTCTTCCTTGGCTCCTTATGAGCGTCGATGATATCGGCAACCGTCGACTCTGGGATAAAGTGGTCGAAAGAGTAGCGTTTATCCGGAGCCGCTATAAAGTAATATCCTCCACCCTCCAGTACTTTAGCAACATTATCAAGATGGGCTATCAAGTCTACTTGATGCTCAATACAATGAGCACTACATACCGCATTAAATTTCCGATCTACAATAGAAAGATCGCCAATCTCGGAAACGAATTCGATGTATGGGACGGTCCCGCCTCGATTATTGGCAATTGCTTTCTTTTGCAGATCTTCTTGTCCTAAAACATCGAAATACGAGACTTTATCTCCTTCGACCATAGGCCTATCAAACGGACCAATTTCCAGAATTGGTCTTATATGCTCAAAAAGCGGAATGAACCCGGATCGGAGCGCTGCGGGCGAGGCCTGCCGACCTTCTGTGCGCCCATGAAGCGAATAATGTTTCCTTAGTGTCGCATCATCCATTCCCGAAAGCCGGGGGTATTTCGATCGGTAAAAATTCGAATCGAACTCTTCCGGAAAATCGCCGGTCTGTTTCTGTCTTGATTTTCCGAACATAAACATCTCCCGAGTGGACTTTGACACTATAACTCATGCCTTTATGGCAAAGTCTTCTTGTTCTAGCGTCAAATGGGGGGAATAAAAGGGATCCGTCGTCAGGGCCTTGTCCCAGGTGTCCATCATATACAGGACTTCGCTGCGGAAGCGCGCCATCTTTTCGGGGACGTCCTCGGCGCCGCGCGACACGCTCTCCAGGTGATAGAGTTCGGCGTACGGCGTCCACACCGACCGGTAGCCCGCCTCCCGCACCCGGAGGCAGAAGTCGACGTCGTTGAACGCGACCGTCAGCGCCGTCTCGTTCAGGCCGTTGACCGCCTCGTAGACCTCCTTGCGCACCAGCAGGCACGCGCCGGTGACGGCCGAGAGGTTCTGGGCGAGCTTCAGCCGGGCGAAATAGCCGTGCGCCTCGCGCGGAAAGAACTTGTGCGAATGGCCGGCGACGCCGCCGATGCCGAGGATGATCCCGGCATGCTGGATCGTGCCGTCGGCGTAGTAGAGCTTGGCGCCGACGCAGCCGACGTCGGGCTGCGCCGCCCAGGAGACCATCTCGCTCAGCCAGTCCGGCGAGATCACCACGATGTCGTTGTTGATTAAGCCGACCAGCGAGCCCCTCGCCTCGCTCACCGCGAAATTGTTGATGGCCGAATAGTTGAACGGCTTATCGTAGGGAAGCACCCGGACATTATCGGCCGCCTCCAACTCCTTGAAATAGGCGAGCGTGGCCTCTTCCTCAGAACCGTTGTCGACGATCAGGATCTCGTAGGGCGCATAGGTCGTCTTCGTCCGAATCGATTCGACGCAACCGCGCAAAAGCTCCACCCTGTCGCGGGTCGGGATGATCAGGCTGACCAGAGGCGCCGGCTCCGGTACCCGGAACTTCAGCCGGTAGAAGGGCGTCTCCGGCGCCGGCTCGACTTTGGCCGGCAGGCCGAAGCGCTCCACATGCTCCTCCAGCGCGCGCAGGCCCGCCATATAGGCATAGCCCTTTTCCGCGCCGGCGGCCGCCGTCGAGCCGGCGACCGCCCGCCAGTGGTAAAGCACCTTCGGCACATGACGGATCGCCGCCATGTCGATACGCTCGAAGATCCTGAGGCTCAGGTCGTAGTCCTGGCTGCCCTCGAAGCCGGGCCGCCAGCCGCCGACCGCCCGGATGTTGTCGGCCCGGTGCACGGTCAGGTGGTTGAGGTAGTTCTGCGAGCGGAACAGCTCGCGCGAAAAATCCGGCTTGAAATACGGGTCGTAGCGCCGGCCCTTCTCGTCGATCTTGTCCTCGTCGGAATAGATCAGTTGGGCCTCCGGATGGCGCGCGATCTCCAGCGCGATCTCGGCCAGAGCGTGCGGGCGCAGCAGGTCGTCATGGTCGAGCATGGCGATCCACTCGCCGCTCGCCAGCGCGAAGGCCGAGTTGGTCGCGTGCGAGATGTGGCCGTTCGCCTCGCGAAACGCCACCTTGATGCGCGGCTCGCGCGCGCTCCAACGCTCCAGCATCGGGCGTACATGCCGCTCGGTCGAGCTGTCGTCGGCGATGCAGAGCTCCCAATGCGGATAGATCTGGTCCACGACCGATTGGATCGCCTCGTCGAGCAGCACCGCCGGCGTGTTGTAGACTGGCATGACGACGCTGATCAGTGGCGGCGCCTGCAATTCCGCCACTGCCGTGGCGAGAGCCGCGCCGTCGCGATCGAGGTCGAAGTCGTGCCGCGCGATCCAGCCCTGGTAGCTGCCGTTGCCAGCCGCGCGGACGGCCGGATCTCGCACGTCGAGGAAGTGCGGCCGCCGGGCGTATTGGGCGTATTGGCGCCAGCGGTGGACCAGCCGGCCCGGGTCGCGGCGCGCCACACGCAGCGCGTGCCGCCCGAGGAAGATGCCGGTTTCCACCGCCGAGCGCCGCTTCAACTGCAGCCGGCTCAGCCGGACATCGGAGCGGCTGTCGGTCGGATCGAAGCGCAGCAGGAACGTATCCATTGGCAGGAAGAAATCGGCGCGGTAGACACCCGGCCGGGGTGTCGGCTTGAGCAGCACGGCGTGCACTTCCGAAAAGCCGCTCCCGAGGTCCAGATAGAGCTTCGGATGGGTGATCGCCTCGCCTTCGAAAGCAAAATCAGCTCGATACCAGCCGCGTTCGAGCGGCTCGTCCAGCTTGAAGATCAGCTGAGGGTCGTCATTGTCGGCGGCATAGCCCGAAACGGACTGCTGCAGGTTCGCTAACTCGATCGAGGCGAAGCTACTGAGAAGATCGATCGATCGCAAACGCTAGTCCCGTCGGATAGTGAACATTTTCGGCTTGCGCCCTTGTGCCTGCAAAATTGCGGCCATTCAATGGGAGTGTCCACCCGGAAAGCGGAATCGATGGCGCGCCGCCCGGAGCGCGGAGCGGACTTCACCGTGCCAGTGACCTCACCCTTTGCGGCCGCAGCGGCCGGCCTTCCACGAAGCCGTAATGGTGGTAGTGCTCGCGCAGCGCTTTCTCGTAGTCGAGCCGCCCCTTGAAGGAGGCAAGGTCCGGGTTGGCGGCGACGTATGCGTCGGGATCGAAGCCGCGGAACCCCGGGAACCGCCCCTCGTAGAAGCCGAAACGCTTATAGTGTTCGAAGCCGGTTTCGATCTCGCCCTGCTCCACCGCCGCTGCCACGTCCGGATAGGCCGAAAGGTAAAAGTCCTCGTCGAAGGGAGAGGCCCGGATCACCTGATCCAGCAGCGCCAGGAAGCCATCCCGATTCATCGTCAGCGTCTTGTGCCCCTCGTCGAAGCCGCGCAACTGCAGTGCTCTCTTGATCCAAGGAAAACTCAACATACCCTTACTCCTTGCTTCGTCAAAGCGGAGCCAGCCGCCAGCAGACGTAACGCCGGCCGCACAGCCGGGATCGGTCGTTTCACTCCGCTCCCCGGGGCGTTAGAAATCCCTCGTGTTTGTTTTCATGCGCTCGTCACACACGACAAGCCCAAAATCGCGTATGTCAGTCAGGACCGCGCTCCAACCAATCGGTTCACCACGCGCGCCAGCGAGTGCTGCCATGGCGGCGCCCGCCAACCATAACACCGATCGAGCTTCTCAGTCGACAGGCGAGAGTTCGCGGGCCGCCGCGCCTTGGTGGGATAATCCTCGGTTGTGATCGCACGGACACGCGACCAGGGTCCGCCCAGCGCCTTGCTGGCGCGCATGATCTCCTCGGCGAAGCCGCTCCAGTTGGTCGCCCCGCTCCCGGCAAGGTGAAAGACGCCATAACCATCCACTGTCGGATCGAAGGCGAGCCGCCGGGCAATGCAGAGGATACCGTCGGCGATGTCCGCCGCGGCGGTCGGGTTCCCCCATTGGTCGCTGACCACCGCGACCTCGTCCCGGTCGACGGCGAGCCGCAACATGGTCTTGACGAAGTTCTTGCCGAAGGGGCTGTAGACCCAGGCGGTGCGCAGGATCACATGGCGCGGATTGGCCGCCGCCACCGCCTGCTCGCCCACCAGCTTGGTCCGCCCGTACACGCCCTGCGGTCCGGTCGGGTCGGTCTCGACATAGGGTCGGTCGGAGGTCCCGGCAAAGACGTAGTCGGTCGACAGATGCACGATCGGCAGGCCGGCCGCGGCGGCCGCGGCGGCCACGGCTTCCGCGCCGCGCACGTTCACCGCCTCCGCCCGCGCCGGCTCGTCCTCCGCCTGATCCACCGCCGTATAGGCTGCAGCGGAAACGACAATATCGGCCTCCGCCGCAGCGACCTCGCGCATCACGCTTTGCGGCTCGGCGAGGTCCAGCTCCGGCCGGCCGAGGGCGATCACGGCCACGTCGCCGGCGGTTTCGGCTGCTTCCCGCAGGCTCGCCGCAACCTGTCCGTCCCTGCCGGTGACCAGGATTCTCATACCGTTCCCTTCATGCCCAGCCGCTCACCGGCATAGCCCCCGTCGCGGATCGGCCGCCACCACCAGTCGTTCTCCAGAAACCAGTCGATCGTGCGCCGCAGCCCGGTTTCGAACGTTTCTCGCGGCGTCCAGCCGAGCTCACGCTCGATCTTGGACGGGTCGATCGCATAACGCCGGTCGTGGCCCGGCCGGTCCGTGACGAACTCGATCAGATCCCGGTACGACGCGCCGGAGCCGCGCGGTCGCCGCTCGTCCAGCACATCGCAGATCGTCTCGACGACGGCGAGGTTCGTACGCTCGGCGCGTCCGCCGATATTGTAGCTTTCGCCGGGAGCGCCCCGAGAAATCACCAGCGACAGCGCGCGGGCGTGATCCTCGACGAACAGCCAATCGCGAACGTTCGCCCCGGCGCCGTAAACCGGTAGCGGCTTTTCGTCGAGTGCGTTGAGGATCACCAGCGGGATCAGCTTTTCGGGGAAGTGATAGGGACCGTAATTGTTCGAGCAGTTCGACAGCACCACCGGCAGCCCGTAGGTGGCGTGCCAGGCCCGCACCAGATGGTCGGAAGAGGCCTTCGAGGCCGAATAGGGCGACGACGGCGCGTAGGGCGTCGTCTCGGTGAAGACGCCGCTGTCGAACGGCAGGTCGCCGAACACCTCGTCGGTGGAGACATGGTGAAAGCGGAACGCCTCGCGCCGCCCGTCCGGCAGCTCGCGCCAATAGGCCAGCGCGGCATTGAGCAAGCGATAGGTGCCGACGATGTTCGTCTCGATGAAGGACCCAGGCCCGTCGATCGACCGGTCGACATGGCTTTCCGCCGCCAGATGCATGATCGCGTCGACGTCTTCGCTGCGCAAAATCCGCAGCACCGCTGCCTCGTCGCAGATATCGGCCTTGTGAAAGTGGTAGTTCGGCAGGCTTTCGATGCTGCGCAGCGACGCCGGATTGCCGGCATAGGTCAGCTTGTCGAGATTGACCACCTTGGTCTGCGGGTCGGCCGCCAGCAGACGGCAGACGGCGGAGCCGATGAACCCCGCACCGCCGGTTACCAGTATCGTCCTCATGCGGTCTCCATGTCGTCAGGCGAAAGTGGTCGCGGTCGCCAGCAGAGGAGCTTGGCTGTCCTTTTGCGAAAGCTGGATCTCCTCCCGCGCGACGGGCCATTCAATGCCGATCTGCGGATCATCGAAGCGGATCGAGCGGTCCTGCTCCGGGGCATAGAAGTCAGTGACCTTGTAGACGACCTCGGTGTCGCTTTCGAGGGTCACAAAGCCGTGGGCGAACCCTTCGGGGATGAGAATCTGGTTCCACTCCGCCGCCGAGACCACCAGCGAAACCCACTGGCCAAAGGTCGGCGAACTCCTTCTGATATCGACCGCCACGTCGAAGATGGACCCGCGCACGACGCGGACCAGTTTGGCCTGAGCACGCGGCGACAGCTGGTAGTGCAGACCGCGCAACACTCCTCGGGCCGCCGAGTAGGAATGATTGTCCTGGACGAACTCCAGGTCGACGCCAGCTTCCGCAAAACGCGACCGGTTGTAGGTTTCCGAGAAGAAGCCTCGCTCGTCGCCGAACTTGCGGGGACGAATCTGCAGCACGCCTTCGAGGCCCAGCGGCTCGACTGCCATCATGTGTCGAAAATCTCCGTTACGCGACGCCGCAGGTAGCTGGCGTAGTCGGTCTTGCCCAACTTGGCCGCACGTTGCAGCACATGGTCGGCATCGAGCCAGCCCATCTCCATGCCGATCTCTTCCGGACAGGCAATCCTGATTCCCTGTCGATGCTGAATGGTACGGACGAAAGAAGCGGCTTCGTGCAGGCTGGCGTGGGTTCCGGTGTCAAGCCAGGCGTAACCGCGGCCGAGTTGGTGAACGTAAAGATCGCCTCGCTCGAGATAGACGTTGTTCACCGCCGTGATCTCGAGTTCGCCCCGCTTCGAGGGCTTGATCGACGTGGCGATGTCGACGACGTCGTTGTCGTAGAAATAAAGGCCCGTGACCGCCCAATTCGACTTCGGGTTCTCCGGCTTCTCCTCGATGGAAAGCGCTCGACGGGTGGTTTTGTCGAAGGACACGACGCCATACCGCTCGGGATCTTCCACGTGATAGGCAAAGACGGAGGCTCCGGTCCGACGCTGGACCGCTTGCTGGCAGAGCCGCGACAAGCCATCGCCGTAATAGATGTTGTCGCCGAGAACCATCGCGACCTGATCTGTGCCGATGAAGTCGCGACCGATGATGAAGGCCTCCGCCAGCCCGTTCGGCTGCGGCTGTTCGGCATAGGAAAATGAAAGGCCGAATTCACTTCCATCACCCAACAGATCCTGAAAGACACCGAGGTCGCGGGGCGTGGAAATAATGAGTATATCACGAATGCCCGCCAGCATCAGAACGCTGAGCGGATAGTAGATCATCGGTTTGTCGTAGACAGGCAGAATCTGCTTGGAGACCGCCAGGGTAAGCGGATAGAGACGCGTGCCGCTGCCTCCGGCCAGGATGATTCCTTTCACGAGATCCTCCCGAACAGTATCGGTCGTTGCGCCCGACTACATCGGAATCAGGCCTGATCCGCAGCGTTTGACTTGAGCTGCAAGTTTTCCTTATAACCTGCCGGCAAGGACCGCAATGCAAAGTGTCACGTCCTCGAGCGCGGTCTGCCGATAGATGCCGGAGCGGTGATACCGCAGCAGCGCGTCGGCGAAGCGGCTTGTCCGAATTGCCTTCATTCGGGCGACGATGCACCGCGCGTCGTCCGTCAGAAGATGCGAGCACCGATCGAGCGCTTCGAGATGCGCGTCATTCCAGGCAGCCAAACGCCCCCCCAGAGCGTGCCGGAACCGCTTGAGGCGGTCCAACGGACGCATCTTGTTGCCGACGCTGTTGCCGGCATGCTGGCGATATCTCACGTGCGGCTTCGGATCATAGACGACGCGGCCGCCTGCCCCCGATACGATGAGGTAGGACCACCAGTCGTGAAAGACGAACGGCGTTTGTCGGGCGCTCTGAGCCAGAATGCGCCATGCGCGCCTGTTGAGCACCATGGTGTTGCCGCTTGCGATGTTCTGGACGATCGCATTGCCGAATCCGGGGGGACGCGAGAACAGCGGCGAATATCCGATCGGCCGCCCCTGCTCGTCAATCAGCCGCGTCCGTGCCCCATAGAGGGCGGGGCCGCAAGGAGCGGCTCCGCTCAGCATCTCAATGGCGGCCGCGAGCTTGTCTGGCTCCCACACGTCGTCCTGGTCGCAAAAGGCAAAATAGTCGCTTTCCACGTCGTTGTTGGTGATCAAGCTTCGGAAGTTCTCGGCAAAGCCGTTGCGCGGCCCCGGCAAGATCTCGAAACGGCCTTTCGTCCAGCGCCGCTTCCAGCTCTCCAGAATGGCACGCGAAACGTCCGACGAGCCGTCATCGCTCGCCCAGACATCGACACTCTGTACGGTTTGCGCGGCAAGGGAAGCCAGCTGCTCGTCAAGATGCCGTTCGCCGTTGTAGACGGCCAACAAGATCGCGACGCGCGGCGGGGTCATGGCAATCGGCTCGTCATCGGACACTCGGGGAGTCCGTTGCGCCGGCGTCGAGAGATTTAGCCGGCCCGAGCTTCCCACATTTTGCACGGCCGCAGACGGTCTCCCGACACCCGATATTTCGCCAGTAGGCCTCAAGGGAATCCTGCCCCGATTTTGGCAACGGTATGTACGAAACAGTCGCATGCGACGCTCGGTCCGCAGTACCTACAGCGCTCGCAGTTCGAATCAAGCATGTGGAACGACCAAACGAGGAGCCCGTCTCGATCGTAACTATGTGGCGGCACCGAGGCCGGAGCGGACCGTCGGCATCGTCCGGCGCTTTAAGAAACCGACTGAGCGGGCAGCGCGTCAGAGTGTGAAGTCGTCAGCGGTCAGCAGTGCGGTATCGTTCACCTCAATGGCGAAATCGGCGATGCCGTCGCCATTGACGTCGCCGTAAACCGTCTCTGCGGCAAAACGCAATTGCCCGGCAACCCCGGTGAAGGCGGCCGCACCGATATAAGTAAATGCCTGGTCACCAGCCGCGCCAGTGTTTGCATCAATCGCAGACAAGTTGATCACGTCCTGGCCTCGAACGAAGTCCTGGATCGTGTCACGGGTGGCAGCGGCTACAGTACTTTCGCCAATGGCCTGGAAGGTGAAGATATCCGACCCGGCACCACCGTTCAGCGTATCCGCGCCGATGCCGCCGAACAGGATGTCGTTGCCCGCCCCGCCAAGCAGGACGTCGTTGCCGCCACGCCCCGCCAACACGTCGTTGCCGTTCAGGCCTTGCAGAACGTTGCCGCCGGCGTCCCCCAGAAGCACGTCGCTGAAGCCGGTGCCGATCAGGTTCTCCACGGCGACATAGACATCTCCGGCCGCCTCGCCGGTATTGCTCGACGATGCCAGAAAGTCCGCCGTCACCCCGGCGGTTGCGCCGGCATAGGACGCCGTGTCCAGACCGGCACCGCCGTCCAGCCGGTCGGCGCCGGTGCCGCCGTTCAGCACGTCGTTGCCCGCCCCGCCGAGCAGGACGTCGTTGCCGCCCCGGCCCGCCAGAACGTCGTTGCCGTTCAGGCCCTGCAGCACGTTGCCGCCCGCATCGCCGCCCAGGACGTCGTTGAAGTTCGATCCGATCAGGTTCTCCACGGCGACATAAACATCCCCGGCAGCCTCGCCGGTGTTGCTCGAAGACGCCAGAAAGTCAGCCGTCAGCCCAATGGTCGACCCGGCATAGGACGCCGTGTCCAGGCCGGCGCCACCATCCAGCCGATCCGCACCAACGCCGCCGTTCAGCACGTCGTTGCCGTCACCGCCGAGCAGGACGTCGTTGCCGCCCCGGCCCGCCAACACGTCGTTGCCGTTCAGGCCTTGCAGAACGTTGCCGCCGGCGTCCCCCAGAAGCACGTCGCTGAAGCCGGTGCCGATCAGGTTTTCGACGGAGATGTAGATGTCTCCCACCGCATCGCCGGTATTGTTGGATGTGACGAGCAAGTCCGCCGTCACCGCGGCGGTTGCGCCGGCATAGGATGCCGTGTCCAGACCGGCACCGCCGTCCAGCCGGTCGGCGCCGGTGCCGCCGTTCAGCACGTCGTTGCCCGCCCCGCCGAGCAGGACGTCGTTGCCGCCCCGGCCCGCCAGAACGTCGTTGCCGTTCAGGCCCTGCAGCACGTTGCCGCCCGCATCGCCGCCCAGGACGTCGTTGAAGTTCGATCCGATCAGGTTCTCCACGGCGACATAAACATCCCCGGCAGCCTCGCCGGTGTTGCTCGAAGACGCCAG
>NZ_JAZHFT010000040.1:0-38798 GCF_036541425.1 Consotaella aegiceratis | reverse complement strand
ACCGAAATGGCCCTCTCGATCCTCGCCTACAACATCCTGCGCGCCATCAACATCCAAACCGCCACAGCCTGAAACCAGAAGAGGCCCCGGTTAACCGGAGCCTCCAATCAGTTTCCACACAGCCTGGAAACGACGGGGCTTGCGGAAAGCTCGGTGCCCGACGAGGCCGGGCCGACCAGATAGCCCTAGATGCCGAGACCGCCGTAGCGCTTCTGGAAGCGCGAGACGCGGCCGCCGCGATCGACGAGGCCCTGGTTGCCGCCGGTCCAGGCCGGATGCGTGGTGGGGTCGATATCGAGATTCAGCTTGTCGCCGTCGCTGCCCCAGGTGGAGCGGGTCTCGTAGGTCGTGCCGTCGGTCATGACGACAGTAATGGCGTGGTAATCCGGATGGATATCTTTCTTCATGTCCCGATCCTTCTTGGAAGGTCCCGCCGGTCGCCACTTTGCCGTCCCAGGCAATGCCGGGATCAGCGGGCGGGCGGGTCAAATCTTCAGATTGCGAAGCTGGAGTGCTTCCAAATTCAGAGGTGAGCCTATACATCAGGCCCCTCGGGGGCACAAGGGTGGTATGATGAATACCGAGTTGGACAGTCGGCAACCCAAGGCAGCGCAGGCGCGGGACAAGGCAGCGCAGGCGCGGGACGAGGATACCGGGCCGACCGCCCCGCGACGAGGCCGCCGCCTGCATCCGCTCATGCGCCTGCTGCCCTACGTTCGCCATTACAGAGGGCTCGCCGTCGGAGCCGTGATCTTCCTCACGCTTGCGGCGGTCACCACCCTGTCCCTGCCGCTCGCCGTGCGCCGGATGATCGATCACGGCTTCAACAGCGCGGATACGGCCTTCATCGACAGCTATTTCGGCATGCTGATCGTGCTCGCCGCGCTGCTCGCGGTGGCGAGCGCCGGACGCTACTACTGCGTGATCACGCTCGGCGAGAGGATCGTCGCGGACCTGCGCAAGGAGGTTTTCGCTCACGTTACGCGCCTGTCTCCCGCCTTCTACGACCGGGCGTTGTCGGGCGAGATCGTGTCGCGGCTGACGGCCGATACCACGCAGGTCAAGTCGGCGGTCGGCGCCACGGCCTCGGTGGCGCTGCGCAATTCGATCATGTTCGTCGGCGCGGTGGCGATGATGGCGGTCACCAGCCCGAGCCTGTCGTTGATCGTGCTTGCCGCCATTCCGATCATCGTCGTTCCGCTGATCGCCTTCGGCCGGTCGGTGCGCCGCCGGTCCCGCGCAGCCCAGGATACGCTGGCCGACGCCACGGCGTTCGCCAGCGAGGCGATCGGCGGCGTGCGCACGCTCCAGGCCTTCACCAGCGAGGCGGCCGCCAGTTCGCATTTCGGCCGAGCGGTCGACGCGGCCTTTCGCGCCGCACGTTCCTCCATCAAGGCGCGCTCCCTGCTGACGGCCTTCGCCATCTTCCTGATCTTCTCCTCGGTCATCGCAGTGCTGTGGATCGGCTCGCAGCGGGTCATCGCCGGCGGCATGACCGGCGGTACGCTCGGCCAGTTCCTGCTCTATTCGGTGTTCGCGGCGTCGTCGCTCGGGCAGCTTTCCGAGGTCTGGGGCGAGCTGTCGCAGGCGGCAGGCGCCACCGAGCGCATCTCCGAGCTGTTGGACGAGCGGCCTTCGGTGGCTGCGCCGGCCAATCCAATTGCCCTGCCGAGCCCGCCGCTCGGCTCGCTGCAGTTCGATGGGGTGTCCTTCGCCTATCCCTCGCGTCCGGACCGTCCGACCGTGCATGGTCTGAACTTTACGGTGAAGCCGGGCGAGACGGTAGCGATCGTCGGCCCGTCCGGCGCCGGCAAGTCGACGGTCTTCGCGCTGATCGAGCGGTTCTACGATCCCGACCAGGGGCGGGTGGTGATCGACGGCGTCGACATTCGCAAGGCCGATCTGAAGAACTTGCGCGAACGCATCGCACTGGTGCCCCAGGACGTGACCCTCTTCGCCACGTCGCTGGCCGAAAACATCAGCTTCGGCCACACCGGCGCCGACAGGGCCGATATCCAGGCCGCGGCCCATGCGGCGCAAGCCGAGGAGTTCATCGGCCAGCTGGATGCCGGCTACGACACGGTCGTCGGCGAGCGCGGCATGACGTTGTCGGGCGGCCAGCGCCAGCGGGTCGCCATCGCCCGCGCCATCCTGCGCGATGCCTCGATCCTGCTTCTCGACGAAGCGACCTCCTCGCTCGACGCCTCCAGCGAAGTGCTGGTACAGCGCGCCCTCGAAGGCCTGATGGAAGGACGCACGACGCTGGTCATCGCGCATCGCCTGGCCACCGTGTTGAAGGCTGATCGCATCCTGGTGCTCGACCAGGGCCACATCGTCGAGGAGGGCACCCACGCCGAGCTGATGGAGCAGAACGGGGTCTATGCCCGCCTGGCCCGGCTGCAGTTCCACGCCGATGGTCGCGAAGCGTTGCGCGCCGCCGAATAAAGGTCCATTGGGACGCCGACGGGCCGAACCGGGCGGGGATAATGGTGCAGATCGGAATTGTGACGGTGTCCGACCGTGCGAGCCAGGGCATCTATGAGGACCTCAGCGGCCCGGCCATCGAGGCGTGGCTGAACCGGGTCGTCACGACGCCCTGGACGGCGCTCAAGCGCATCGTGCCGGATGGCCGCGACAGCGTGCGCGACACGCTGATCGCCTTGTGCGACCAGGACGGCGCCGACCTGGTGCTGACCACCGGAGGCACGGGTCCGTCGCCGCGCGACGAGACGCCCGAGGCGATGCAGGCCGTCGTCGAAAAGGAACTGCCCGGCTTCGGCGAACTGATGCGCCAGGAGAGCCTGAAGCAGGTGCCGACGGCGATCCTCTCGCGCCAGAGCGCCGGCATCCGTGGCAGGACGCTGATCCTCAATCTTCCCGGCAAGCCCGCCTCGATCGACCTGTGCCTGCGCGCGGTCTTTCCGGCGATCCCCTATTGCCTCGACCTGATCGGCGCCGGGCGCATCGAGACCGACCCGGAAGAGCTGGTCGCGTTCCGGCCGAAGTGATCCCCGGCCGCCAGATGGGACGACCGTCTCGCCTCTAACGGATGGCGGCTCGCAGGGCCGGTGGAATCGGCGAAAGGGCTTCCCGAACGGCAGCCCGCGCTTGCCTTTGTTCAGGCTTCCTGCTTACGTGCGCGCCGATCCGCGGACCGAGGGTCGGCGGGGGCACGCCAACGCATAAGGATAGGGGAGAGGAACAGACAATGGATCGCCGCTCATTCATCAGGAAAGCCGGATTGGCCGGAGTGGGGGCCGCGGCCGGCGCGGGCTCGCTGGCGGCGCCCGCCATCGCCCAGGAGATGCCCAAGCTCAACTGGCGCATGACGTCGTCCTTTCCTAAATCGCTCGACACCTTGTTCGGCACGGGCGATCTCATCGCGAAATATGTGAGCGAGGCGACGGACGGGAATTTTCAGATCCAGCAGTTCGCCTCGGGCGAGATCGTGCCGGGCGGCCAGGCGCTCGACGCCGTCCAGAGCGGCACCGTCGAGATGGCGCACACCGCCTCCTATTACTATTGGGGCAAGGATCCGACCTACGCGCTCGGCACCGCCGTTCCCTTCGGGCTCAACGCTCGCCAGATGAACGCCTGGTTCTATCATGGCGGCGGCAACGACCTGCTCAACGAGTTCTTCGGCACCCAGGGCGTCTACGCCATGCCCGCCGGCAACACCGGTGCCCAGATGGGCGGCTGGTACCGCAAGGAAATCAACACCGTCGACGATCTGAAGGGGCTGAAGCTGCGCATTGCCGGCCTCGCCGGTCGCGTCGTGGAGAAGCTTGGCGTGGTGCCGCAGCAGATCGCTGCCAGCGACGTCTATGCGGCGCTCGAACGCGGCACCCTGGACGCGACCGAGTTCGTCGGTCCCTACGACGACGAGAAGCTCGGCTTCTACAAGGTCGCCAAGTACTACTACTACCCGGCCTGGTGGGAGGGCGGCGCCTCGCTACACGTGATGATCGGCACCGACAAGTGGGAATCGCTGCCGAAGAACTACCAGTCGATCCTGGCGGCCGCCTGCCAGGCCGCCAATTCGGCCATGCTGGCCGACTACGACTACCGCAACCCGGCGGCGATCCGGCGGCTGGTCCAGGCGGGCGCGCAGCTGCGGCCGTTCAGCCAGGAGATCCTTCAGGCCAGCTTCGACGCGGCCAAGGAGACCCATGCGGAGATCTCCGCGGAGAACGCCAGCTTCAAGAAGATCTTCGACAGCCAGTCGGCCTTCAAGAAGGACGCCTATCTCTGGGCGCAGCTGTCGGAATACACGTTCGACACCTTCATGATGATCCAGCAGCGCAACGGCAACTTGTGAGCTGCGTCTTTCCGGTGCGGTAAGCCGCACCGGAATTCTTTCTCGGTCGACCAAGAATTAGCCGTTGATCGGCGATTGTGTCTTCGTCATGCTGTGATGGGGCGCGCGAGGATGGATGCGCGCACGACAGCTTGGGGAGGTGCAGTTGAAACGTCGCGAGTTCTTGAGGGGTGCCACGATCGGCGCCGCGGGCGCAGCCGGGTCGAGCGTGCTGGCAGCGCCGGCCATTGCCCAAACCATGCCGAAGGTGCAATGGCGCTGCACCTCGTCCTTTCCGGAATCCCTGGACACGATCTACGGCGGCGCCGAGGACGTCGCCACATTCGTCCGCGAGGCGACGGACGGTCAGTTCGACATCCAGGTGTTCGCCGCAGGCGAGATCGTGCCCGGCCTGCAGGCCGCCGACGCGGTGGCCAATGGCACCGTCGAAATGTGCCACACGGCGTCCTACTACTATGTCGGCAAGGACCCGACCTATGCACTGGGCGGCGTCGTGCCCTTCGGGCTCAACGCGCGCGGCATGCACGCCTGGCTCTATTACGGCGGCGGCCTCGACCTTCTGAACGAGTTCTTCACCGGGCAGGGCCTGCATTATCTCGTCGCCGGCAACACCGGGGCTCAGATGGGCGGCTGGTTCCGCAAGGAAATCACCTCGCTGCAGGACATCAACGGGCTGAAGATGCGGATCGCCGGTCTGGCCGGTCGGGTGATGGAAAAGCTCGGCGCGGTGCCGCAGCAGATCGCCGGCGGCGACATCTATCCGGCGCTGGAACGCGGAACCATCGACGCGGCCGAGTGGATCGGTCCCTATGACGACGAGAAGCTCGGCTTCTACAAGGTGGCGCCGTACTACTATTATCCCGGCTGGTGGGAGGGCAATCTGTCCCTGTGCTGCTTCATCAACGAGGAGCGCTGGCAGGAGCTGCCCGACGCCTACAAGAGCCTGCTCTCCAGCGCGTCGAAGGCGGCGACGCTCGAGATGCTGGCGGAATACGACTACAAGAACCCGGCGGCGCTGAAACGCCTGGCCGCTGCCGGCGCGCAACCCCGGCCCTATCCGCAGGACGTGATGAACGGCGCCTTCGACGCGGCGCTTCAGGTCTATGACGAGATCAACGCCGAGAACGCCGCCTTCAAGAAGATCTTCGACTCCATGATGGGCTTCCAGGCCGACACCTATCTTTGGCAGCAGGTGGCCGAATACAGCTACGACACCTTCATGATGATCAAGCAGCGGGATCGGGCGCTGGCAGCCCAGCGCAACAGCAACTGAAAATGGTTCTGCCGGCGGACTTGACGGGTCCGCCGGCAGAATGAGGCTCGATCGTCGTGGAAGGTTTATTCGCCCGCCTTCAGCGTCTCGAACGTCAGGCCCACCGCAGTGCGTTTGGGAAAGCCCTTCCAGTAGTTGTGCTCGGGCTTCGCCTGGCCCGCGTCGTCCATCGCCCAAACGCCCGCCTTGGCCTCCGGGACGAGATCGAGATAGGCGTCCATCTCGGTATCGTGCTTCAGATACTTGCCGAGCCAGGCGGTGATGAAGTGCGCCGACACGTTGTTCATCCGCACATTGTCCCACACCGGGTCCAGATAGTGCATCGAGTAGTTGAAGCCGGTGTCGGGATCCGTGGCGAAAGCTTCCTCGGGCGGTGCCATCGGCGCGCCGGCATTGTGGTTGGCGTCGATGAAGGTCAGAAGCGAGCGGTCGACTGCCTTGGCGTCCTTCCAGGTATCGCGCACGCCGCCTTCGTAGCCCACCACGTCATCGACGGAGCCGACCACGAACAGGACCGGCACGCGGATGCCGGCGATCGTTTCGGCGTTCATCACGCCCTGCTTCAGTCCGGCCGGCGCGAAGGTGACTGCCGTCTTGACCCGCGGATCAACTAACGTCTCGTGTGACGGACTGCCCGCTTCGAGGACGGCGAGCAGGCCGCGCGGTACGGCGAACGGGGTTCCGGTGGCCTCCACGGCCTCGTGCGTCAGGCCCGCGCCTACCGAAACCAGCGTACCGTAGCCGCCCATCGAGTAGCCGATGATGGCGGTGTTGTCGGCATCGACAAGGCCATGCAGGAACGAACCCGGATCCTGGGCCCGTTTGGCGATCTCCTCAAGGACGAAATGCTGGTCGAGCGGTCGGTTGAGAACCGCCGAGCTGATCGGCCCGAGCGTGCTGTAGGTGGTGTCCGTGTGGTCGATCGAAACCACCACATAGCCCTTGGAGGCGATGTTCTCGGCGATCGGCGACATCAGGTAGCGGTTGCCGGGATAGCCGTGGGAGACGATCACCAGCGGGTAGGGCGCATCGGTCGCGGCGGGTTCGGCGTCGCGGACCGCCTTGCCGTGGAGATCGACCACCGTCTTGCCGTCGCGCATATAGGCCTTGAGGGTCGTCGAGCCCTCCTGGTCCGCTTTCGCCGGATACCAGACCTCGACGGTGATCGGCCGGTCGTAGCGCGGCAGCGGCGCGTCGGCCGGCGCTTCCGGATCAACCTTGAGAACGTCGACCTGGTCGGGGTGGACAAAGTCGAGCGTCCTGACGCCGAGCGCGTCGGGGCCGTACTGGGCGAGCGAGGGCGCGTCGGCTCTCACGATATCGATTCGGTTCTCGGCCCGAGCGGGCACGGCGGCGAAGACCATGGCAGTGATTATAAGCGAGGCAGCGCGAAAAGCAGGTCTCATCTGTTTTGGCATCATCGGCATTTCCTTGTCTGTCTCCGGCTCGCTGGTCTACCGGCCACGGCACCATCGAGACGCCCCTGTTTCACATGAAGGTAATCGTTTGCCCTCAATGAGCTTCTAGACCGGATGGGCGGGCGCGACAACGCGGCAAGATGCCTATCGCGTCGAAGGCGACCGTCGCCCGTGTCCGCGAGCCGGTGGTCCAGCTCGGATACCGTCCGGGCGGTGCGGAGCAGGCTCTGCGGCGGCAGAGCGGCGCGGCTGTGCGGTGTTCCGCCTCAGCCCGAGGTGCAGTCGATCGTCATGCGCGTCGACAGTACCTCGGAGAACTTGATGCCGTCGGCCGGCACCTCGGCGTCGACGCCCAACTGGGACAATTGCTGCATCCAGGCGTTCGCCGCCTCGTCCGGCGTCGGCACCGTCAGCTTTTTCGAGCAGCTTTTGGGACCCTTGGTGAACTTGAAGCTGTCGATGCCGTCCTTGAAGTCGAAGGCGACGAAATAGGTGTTGTCGAAATTGGAGAAGCTCACCGCCTGCTTCTTCATATCCAACGGCTGCTTCGGCTTCATGGTGAAGTCGAAGAGCAATTGGCCGCGCTTGTCGTCGTAGCTGACGTTGAGGACGGGCGGCGGCTGCATCTCGACATCGCCCTTGTCGGTGCGCACGAAGGTGTAGAACGACCATTCGGCGATCGACGACCGGACCTGCTTGCCCACTGCCGCGAGCTCGTCCGGGTCGAGTTTGTAGTTGGCGTTCTTGTCGAAGTCGGGGATGACGCTGGAGGAAAACAGCTCGTCCATCCACCAGATGTTGTGGACGGCGGCCAGATGACCGTCGGGCGTTCCGACGATTTCCATCGTGGCGTCGACGAAGACGTGAGGATGAGCCTCGGCCGCTGTCGGCAGGGCGGCAAAGGCGATCGTCGCTCCGAGGAAGGCGAGGGGTCGCAAAGCCATCGAGGAAATCCGAGTTGCCTGGTTTGTCACTGACGTCGGCCGCGCCCATGGCATGGGAATGCGGCCAGCCGAAGACAGGCGGCCAAGAAGGCCAGGACGAACGGCCTCCTTGGTGACGTCTGCCGCGGCGGCCCCGATCAATCGAAGGACGGCGGCTGCGTGAGGTCTGGCGCCGACGGCGCCGGAGCGGTGGTTGCAGGGCTGTCGCCCTGCGACGAGCCCGAACCGGGGGCCTTGGCAGGCGGCTCTTCGGCCGGCGGGGCGTTGCCGAAGTCCAGCGGCGGCAGCCCGAGCGCCGGTGCCTGCGGCGCCGGTTGCGGCGCTGCGGCGGGCGCTTGGTCGGCGGGCTGGTTGTCGAAGGTCAGGGGCGGCAGGCCCAATGCCGGAGCCTGTGCCGGCTGCTGGCTCGACGCGCCGTTGCCGAAGTCGAGCGGCGGCAGGCCGAGCGCCGGGCCCTGGCCGCTTGCCGGCGGCTGCGGGGTTGTGGTGTCCGCAGACGGCGGCGATGCGTCGTTGCCGTAGGTCGGCAGCGAGAACTGGATCGAACCGGGGTCCACCGCTGGACGGTCTGTCCGGTAGTGCAGCACCAGATACGGCACCGCGATGACCAGGAGGATCATCAGGAACTGGACGACGATGAAGGGAATCGCGCCGCGATAGATCGCCGTCGTCTTGACCGCCGGCAGCGTCTGACCGGTCACCGGATCCCGCCAGTCCTGCGCGGGCGCGACGGAGCGCAGATAGAACAGCGAAAAGCCGAAGGGTGGCGTCAGGAAGCTGGTCTGAAGGTTCACGCCGAGGATGACGCCGAACCACACGAGATCGATCCCGAGCCGCTGGGCGACCGGGGCGAGCAGCGGCACCATGATGAAGGCGATCTCGAAGAAGTCGAGAAAGCAGCCGAGGATGAAGATGACGACCGTCACCACCAAGAGGAAGCCGTATTCGCCGCCCGGCAGCCCGATCAGCAAGTCTTCCAGCCAGACGTTGCCGTTGACGCCGTAGAAGGTCAGGCCGAAGACGCGGGCGCCGATCAGGATGAACATGACGAAGGCCGACAGCGTCGTCGTCGCCTCGACGGAGGAGCGCAGCGTCTTGAAATCGAGCCGGCGCTTGATCAACGCCAGCACGAGCGCGCCCACAGCGCCCATGGCGCCCCCTTCGGTCGGTGTGGCGATGCCGAGGAAGATGGTGCCGAGCACCAGGAAGACGAGCGCCAGCGGCGGGATCAGGACGATGACCACCTGTTGCGCCAGCCGGGAGAGGATGTTGAGCTTCAGCAGCCTGTTGAGGATCGCGAAGAGGTAGGCCGCGAAGACGGCGGTGGCCGCCGCCCAGACGAGCCGTGTCTCGTAGCGCAGCTCGGCGAACACCGTATGATAGGTCAGATAGTAGAGGCCGACCGTGGCGGCGAGTACGAGCAACAGCGAGATGACGCCGCCACCCAGCGTGCGCGCTTCGGCCGGCAGCGCCGGGACGAGGTTCGGCCGGACGAGCGAAAGCACGAAGATGTAGCCGCAATAGACGGCGACGATGATCAGCGCCGGCCACAGCGCGCCGATATACATGTCGCCGACCGACACGCCAAGCTGATCCGACATGACGATCAGCACCAGCGAGGGCGGAATGATCTGCGCCAGCGTTCCCGACGCTGCGATCGAGCCGGTCGCGACCGATTGGCTGTAGCCGTAGCGCTGCATGATCGGCAGCGAGATCAGCCCCATGGCGATGACCGATGCCGCGACGACGCCGGTGGTGGCCGCCAGCAGGGCGCCGACGATGATTACGGCATAGGCGAGGCCGCCGCGCACCGGGCCGAACAGCTGGCCGATCGTGTCGAGCAGGTCTTCCGCCATGCCCGAACGTTCCAGAATCAGCCCCATGAAGGTGAAGAAGGGAACCGCCAGCAGCGTCTCGTTGCTCATGATGCTGCCGAAGACGCGCTCCGGCTGGGCGCCGAGCAGCGGCCAGAACAGGTTGATCTCGGTGGGAGCGACCTCCGACAGGGCGACGCCGACGACGAAATAGAACAGGCCGCCCGCGGCGAGCGTCAGCGCGACGGGATAGCCGATCAGAAGCATCGCCATGACGGAGATGAACATGATCGGCGCCAGATTGTGGGCGATGAACTCAAGCATGGCGGCCGTCGGCATTGGGGTGGTGCGGATGCACGCCGTCCTCGCCGCGCTTCCAGGAGATCACCGGATCCATGTCCTCGCCGGCCTCCGGCTCTTCCACGACGTCGGGCTCCTCCGGCTCGTGGCGATGGCCGCTGAGGACGGCGGCCCGCTTGATGATCTCCGAGACGCCCTGCGCGATGAGCACGATGAAGCCGAGCAGGATCAGCCCCTTGGCCGGCCAGAGCAGCAGGCCGCCGGCGTTCATCGAGCGCTCACCCGAATAAAAGGAGCGCCAGAAGAACGGCCAGGACAGATAGGCCATCAGGATGGCGAACGGCATCAGGAACAGGATGTGGCAGACCAGATCGATCCAGTTCCGGGTTCGCCGCGACAGATGCGCGGACAGAACGTCGATGCGCACATGGTCGTTGCGCTGGAGCGTCCAGGCCGTGGCCAGCATGAACACCGCGCCGAACAGGTACCACTGCAGCTCGAGCCAGGCATTCGATGAGATGTCGAAGGCTTTTCGCAAGATCGCATTGCCGGCGCTGACCAGGATTGCCGCAAGGATCAGCCAGGACACACCTTTGCCGATCCAGGTCGTGACGTGGTCGATGGCGCGAGACAGCGTGAGGAGCGCCGTCATTGCCTGTTGTTCCCTCTTCTTGTTGTGCGGCGCTCAAAGTGTCAGGAACGCGCCGCCGGCTATGCTGCCGGATATGTTCATCGAGCTGTGATCAGCCGTCGACGACCGAATGCCACCGGCCATGACGGGGTTCTGGTCGTAGTCTGTTTTGCACCGGCGACGCAAGCGTCCGATCGCTTCGGCGGATGTCTTCGGACGCCGATCGTGCCCTTGCGGAAGAATGGCCTCAGGCGCCTGCGGCGTCGGAAGCCTCGTCGGCAATGGCGAAGAACATCTGGCGGGCGAGCACCAGGAGAACCAGTCCGAGCCCGAGGGAGGTCGAGACCAGCTCCGGCGCGACGAGCAGAAGCGCGGCCGCCGCCAGCAGCCAGCGCTCGACGACATAGAGCCGCCCGGCGAGCCAGCCGGCAAAGGCCGCCGACAGGGCGGTGATGCCCACGATCGTGCCGAAGAACGCCAGAAAGAACGTCGACCAGGTGAAGCCGTCGGTGACGAGCAGCAGCGACGGAGCGAAGACGAAGACGAACGGCACCAGCGCCTTGCCCATGCCGAGCCGGAAGGCGGTGTTGCCGGCCTTGAAGGGATTGGCATTGGCGATGCCGGCGCCCGCATAGGCCGCGAGCGCCACCGGCGGCGTGATGTCCGCCAGCACGCCGTAATAGAAGACGAAGAAGTGGGCGACCAGCGGCGCGATGCCGAGCAGGCCAAGCACCGGCGCGGCGACGCTGACCATGATCAGATAGGTCGCCGTGGTCGGGATCCCGCAGCCCATCACGATGCAGACGATCGCGGTGAGCAGCAGAGTGATCAGCAGCGTCAGCGTTCCGACTTCCATGAAGTCGAAGGGAAGCCATGGCGCGATCACGGCGGCCCAGCCGCCGGCGGTGGAGGTCACCATGTAGGCGATCTTGAAGGAGACGCCGGTGAGGGTGACGACGCCGATGATGATGCCGACGGTCGCCGCCGCCGCGCCGACGGCCAGCGCATATTTCGCACCGAGCACGAAGGCATCGACGATATCCTTGAGCTTCAGGCGGTTGAGCGGGTTGAGCAGCCCTACCACGATGCACGCGGTGATGCCGTAGAAGGCCGCGAGATAGGGCGTGTAACCCTGAAGCAGGATGGCGATCAGGATGATCAGCGGCAGGATCGTCGGCCAATCGCGCTTCAAGACGGCGCGGACGCGCGGCAGTTCCTCGCGCGTCAGGCCGCGCAGGCCGAGGCGCTTGGCCTCGAAATGGACCTGGGTCAGCACGCCGAAAAAGTGCATGAAGGCCGGCACGATCGCCGCCGTGATGATGGTCGAGTAGGAGACGCCCAGAAACTCGATCATCAGGAAGGCGGCGGCGCCCATGACCGGCGGCGTGATCTGGCCGCCGGTGGAGGAGGCGGCTTCCACGGCGGCAGCGAAGTGGCGCTGATAGCCGATGCGGATCATCGCCGGGATGGTCAGCGACCCGGTGGTCACCGTGTTGGCGATGGACGAGCCGGAGATCGAACCGAGCAGCGCCGACGATAGCACCGACACCTTGGCCGGTCCGCCCGAATAGCGCCCGGCGAGTGCCGAGGCGAGATCGATGAACAGCCGCCCCAGGCCGATCCGCGTCGCCAGCACGCCGAACAGCACGAAGTGGAAGACGTAGGTCGCCACGACCCCGACCGGCAGGCCGTAGATGCCCTGGCTGGTCAGGTAGAGATGGTTGACCATGGTGCGCCAGTCGGCACCCGGATGGACGAGCACGCCCGGCGCATATTGGCCGAACAGGCCATAGGCCATGATGACGATGGCGATCGCCGGCAGCTGCCAGCCCATCGTCCGGCGCGTCGCTTCCAGAAGGACGACGATGAGGATCGTCCCCATGACGACGTCGATGGTCAGCGGGTTGCCGACGCGGAACGCGAGATCGTCGAAGATGTAGGGGACATAGAGGGCGCTGACGGCCGCCGCGATCGCCAGCAGCCAGTCGGTGACCGGCAACCCGAAGGGGCGCCACAAGCTCGACGAGTAGATGCGCTCCTGGCCTTTGGTGGTGGCCGCGAAGACGATGAAGATCAGTGCCAGCACGAAGGCGAGATGCACCCCGCGATGATTGACCTCGCGCAGCAGGCCGAAGCCCGCCGTGTAGTAGTGGAACAGCGACAGGCAGAACAGCAGGGTGGCGGCAATCGCCGCCGCGACCCGCCCGAGCGGCCGGAAGCGCACTTCCGGATCGAAGCGTTCTTCCAATTCCTTGAGTGCCGCCGGGTCGGCGTCTTTCTCGTCGATCATGCGGGCTTTTTTGCCTCACTCGGAAGGGCTGGGGGAGGGCGGCGGAACACAGGTTTCCCGCCGCCCGACATTTGCGGGACGAAGCCGCTTATTTCGCCAGACCGGCTTCCTTGTAGAAGCGCTCGGCGCCGGGATGCAGCGGGATGGCGACGCCGTCGAGCGCCGTCTCCTTGGTGATCTCCTTGCCCTTGGCGTGGCCGCTGTCGAGCAGCTTGCGCGTGTTGTCGTTCCACAGCGCCTTGGTGATCTCGTAGATGAGATCCTCAGGCTGGTCGGCGCTGGTGACCCATTGGGCGCCGACGGCAAGCGTCTCGACATCGGCATCCTGGCCCTCATAGGTGCCGGCCGGAATGGTGTTCTTGGCGAAGAACTGGTGGTCGGCGACCACGGTGTCGGCTTCCGAACCGCTGATCGGAACCACGGTGATGTCGGTGTTGCTGGCCAGCTCGACGATGGCGCCGGCCGGGAAGCCGCCGACGAAGAAGAAGGCGTCCATGGCGCCGTCGCGCATCCGGTCCGCCGCCTGGTTGGGCTTCAGATATTCCGGCTCGACCGATTTCTCGTCGAGACCGTAGGCCTCGAGGATGAGCCGGGCGTCCACCAGCGTGCCCGAGCCGGGCTCGTCGAGCGATACGCGCTTGCCCTTCAGGTCGGCCACCGACTGGATGCCGGAATCGGCGCTGGCGATGAGATGGATGCTCTCGGGATAGAGCGCGGCGATGGCGCGAAGTTTTTCCACCTTGCCCTGGCCCTCGAAGACGCCGGTGCCCGTCTGCGCCCAATAGGCGACGTCGGACTGCGAGAAGCCGGATTCGATCGAGCCCGAGCCGATGGCGTTGACGTTGGCCACCGACCCGTTGGAGGCGATCGCGGTGGCCACGACGCCGGGCGCTCCGCAGCTTCCGCCTTCCTCGCAGGCGCGCGAGCCGGGCGGGTTGGAGACCGCGTTGGCGATCAGGCCGCCGATCGGGAAATAGGTCCCGGCCGTGCCGCCGGTGGCGATCCGGAAGAACTTCATGTCCTGGGCGGTCGCGGTCCCGGCAAAGGCAAGACCGGCGACAGCAAAAGCCACGGCCGCGCCGATCAGTTTTCTGGGTGGGGTGTGTTTCATTCCACTCTCCTCTGTCTCTCCAGGCCGAAGGCTTCAGCCGCTTCCGGAAAGGAAGAGCTTAGCCGCAAGGATCGACGCAAGGGAAGTGCAGCGAAGGATTTTCAGACGGTCTGGTTTCCGGGCACACCGTTTGTCCACACCAGTGAGGCATGGCCCGCCGATTCAAGGCACGGCGCAGAGGGTCGAGCGGGTCAGAAAGCGCCGCTCGCGGCCGTTGTCGAGCGAGAACATGCCGCCGCGTCCCGGCACCACGTCGATAATCAGATCGGTGTGCTTCCAGGCCTCGTATTGCGGTCCGGAAATATAGAAGGGCATGCCGCCGATCTCGCCGAGCTTCACGTCACCGTCGCCGATCAGGAATTCACCCTGCGGGTAGCACATGGGCGACGAGCCGTCGCAACAGCCGCCCGACTGATGGAACAGCACCGGCCCGTGGTCCGCGACGATCTCGGCCAGCAGGTCCAGCGCGGCGGGTGTGGCGCTCACCTTGTCCATTGCGTTCCTCCCTGCAAATGGTCGGCGGCACCGGACCATGGCCAGGTTCCGGCCATCCGGCGCCGCCGACCATCGTTTCTATGCCGCCATGTCGAGCACGATGCGGCCGTCGATCTGGCCCTTGTGCATCCTGTCGAAGACGGCGTTGATCTCCTCGATCTTCGACGGCGCGACGGTCGCCTTGACCTTGCCGTCGCCGGCGAAGTCGAGCGCCTCCTGCAGATCGATCCGGGTGCCGACGATGGAGCCGCGCACCGTGATGCCGTTCAGCACCATGTCGAAGATCGACAGAGGGAATTCGCCGGGCGGCAGGCCGTTGAGCGACACCGTGCCGCCGCGCCCGACGAGCTGCAGCGCCTGCGAGAACGCCTTGGTGCTGACCGCGGTGACCAGGACGCCGCGCGCCCCGCCGCCGGTCTCGCGCTTGATGACGGCGGCCGGGTCCTCCTTGGCGGCGTTGATGCCGATGGAGGCGCCCAGCTTGCGCGCCAGCTCGATCTTGCCGTCGTCGATGTCGACGGCGGCGACGTTCAGCCCCATCGCCTTGGCGTATTGCACCGCCAGATGACCCAGCCCGCCGATGCCGGAGATCACCACCCAGTCGCCGGGCTTGGTGTCGGTCATCTTCAGGCCCTTGTAGACGGTCACCCCGGCGCACAGAATCGGGGCGATCTCCAGAAAGCCGATATTGTCGGGCAGGTGGCCGACGAAGTCGGGATCGGCGACCACGTAATCGGCAAACCCGCCATTGACGGAGTAGCCGGTGTTCTTCTGCTCCGTGCAGAGCGTTTCCCAACCGGACAGGCAGTGCTTGCAGTGTCCGCAGGCGGTGTAGAGCCAGGGAACACCGACGCGATCGCCTTCCTTGACATGCTTCACGCCGGCGCCCACCGCCGACACGAAACCCACCCCTTCATGGCCCGGAATGAACGGCGGGCTCGGCTTGACCGGCCAGTCGCCCTCGGCGGCGTGCAGGTCGGTGTGACAGACACCGGACGCCCTGATCGCCACCTGGATTTCGCCCGGACCGGGCTCCGGCACCGGGACTTCCTCTATGACCAACGGCTTGCCGAATTCGCGAACGACGGCAGCCTTCATCGTCTTTGCCATGGCTTGCTCCCTTGGACTCGATACGAGCGGATGCCTGGCGGGCGGGAGCGTCCGCCAGGCATGGCGTCGTCAGAAGAAGCCGAGCTTCTTCGGACTGTAGCTGACCAGAAGGTTCTTGGTCTGCTGGTAGTGGTCGAGCATCATCGAATGGGTCTCGCGGCCGATGCCCGACTGCTTGTAGCCGCCAAAGGCGGCGTGCGCCGGATAGGCGTGGTAGCAGTTGGTCCAGACGCGGCCGGCCTGGATGTTGCGGCCGAAGTGATAGAGCCGGTTGGCGTCGCGGCTCCAGACGCCCGAGCCGAGGCCGTAGAGCGTGTCGTTGGCGATCGACAGCGCCTCGTCCTCGTCCTTGAACGTGGTGACGGAAACGACGGGGCCGAAGATCTCCTCCTGGAAGATCCGCATCTTGTTGTTGCCCTGGAACACGGTGGGCTTGATGTAGTAGCCGCCCTCCAGGTCGCCGCCGAGATTGTTGCGCTCGCCGCCGAGAAGCAGCTTGGCGCCTTCCTGCTTGCCGATGTCGAAATAGGAGAGGATCTTCTCCATCTGTTCGTTCGACGCCTGCGCGCCGATCATCGTCGAGGGATCGAGCGGGTGACCCTGCTTGATCGCCTTCACGCGCTCCAGCGCGCGCTCCATGAAGCGATCGTAGATCGATTCCTGGATCAGGGCGCGCGACGGGCAGGTGCAGACCTCGCCCTGGTTGAGGGCGAACATCACGAAGCCTTCGATCGCCTTGTCGAAGAAGTCGTCGTCCTCGGCCAGCACGTCCTCGAAGAAGATATTCGGCGACTTGCCGCCCAGCTCCAGCGTGACGGGGATGAGGTTCTGGCTGGCATATTGCATGATCAGCCGGCCGGTCGTCGTCTCGCCGGTGAAGGCGATCTTGGCGATGCGGTTCGACGAGGCGAGCGGCTTGCCGGCTTCCAGGCCGAAACCGTTGACGACGTTGATGGCGCCCGGCGGCAGCAGGTCGCCGATGAGGTCCATCAGGAGCATGATGGAGGCCGGCGTCTGCTCGGCCGGCTTCAGCACCACGCAGTTGCCGGCGGCGAGCGCCGGAGCGAGCTTCCACACCGCCATCAGGATCGGGAAGTTCCACGGGATGATCTGGCCGACCACGCCGAGCGGCTCGTGGAAGTGATAGGCGATGGTGTCGTGATCGATCTCCGACAGCGTGCCTTCCTGCGCCCGTACGCAGCTGGCGAAATAGCGGAAGTGGTCGATCGCCAGCGGCAGATCGGCCGCCGTCGTCTCGCGGATCGGCTTGCCGTTGTCCCAGGTTTCCGCCGTCGCCAGCAGCTCCAGGTTCTCTTCCATCCGGTCGGCGATCTTGTTGAGGAGAAAGGCGCGCTGGGCGACGTTGGTCTTGCCCCAGGCGTCCTTGGCCGCGTGCGCCGCGTCGAGCGCCAGCTCGATGTCGCTGGCGTCGGAGCGGGCGACCTTGCAGATCACCTGGCCGGTGATCGGCGTGACATTGTCGAAATAGCGCCCGGCCTGCGGGGCCACCCATTTGCCGCCGATGAAATTCTCGTATTGCTCGGCGAAGGGCGATTTGGCCTGCGCGAGCTTGTCAATCTGCATCTGGTTCATGCGGTCCTCCCGAAATCGTTGGATCCAGATCCGCCGCCTCCCTGCGGCCTTACGCCCTAATAGTCTGATTTCGTTGGGGGCCTGTCAGCCGTCGCCGGCAGAACAAGAGCGCAACCTGTCGCAGAATTGCGACAGGTTGCCGCAGTATCTTTGCGCGAGTGGAGCACACTGGCTCCGGCCAAGTGGTCGGAACCCAGGCGGCCGAGCTTGCGGTGGAAGGTGGCGCGCGAAACGCCGAGGCTGCGTGCGGCGGCCGAGACGTTGCCGCGGGCCCGGGCGAGCGCGCGGGCCAGCACGCCGCGTTCGGCCTCGTCGAGGGTTTCGGCCGCTGCGATGCCGAGCAGATCGGAAGCCGGAATGGGGTTTCGCACGAGGTCGGCAGACAAATCGAGCGCCTGGCGCGCACTGTAGGTGGCGCCGATGACGAGATCGTCGGCGTCGATCGCGACCAGCGCCCCGGCAGTACGGTCTTCGCCCGGCACCAAGGTGATTCGCGCGTGTGGAAACGCCAGACGGAAGACCTCCGCGTCGATCCTCCGGGCGGTTTCGGCCACGGTGAGCGCGATCAGCCGGGCGACGCTTTCGGTGAAGTCGGAGCGGCAGGACGAGACGTCGAGCACGCCCGCAAGCCGGCCTTCGTGGTCGTGCAGCGGCGCCGCCATGCAGCCGAGCGCAACGTTGCGCGACAGATAGTGCTGGTCGCGGTGGATGGTGACCGGCCGATGCTCGATCAGGCAGGTGCCGATGCCGTTGGTGCCTTCCTCGGCCTCGCTCCAGACTGCGCCCGGCCACAGGCCCCACTCCTCGAAGGTGCGGTCGTCACCCGGCATGCCGCGCCGCTCCACCGGCACGCCGTGGCGATCGGCCAGCAGCACGCAGCACCCCATGCCGCCGACCGCCTGGAACAGATGGTCGAGGCTCGGCGCCGCGGCGCGAGCCAGCGGCCCCATTTCGTCCCGCAGGTCACGAAGCGCGACCTCGGTCAGCCGCTTGGGCGGGCTCTTGCTGTCGGGATCGAGGCCATGCAGGCGAGCCGACCGGCTCCATGACGCGACGAGCGGCGAGCGCGCCGCTCCGTCTGCCGCGATCGCCGTCTCGATTAAAGCGGAATGGTCCAGGCAATCGCTCGCCACGGTTCCGTCTCCTCCCGTCCCAGTGCACGGCTTTGGGCGCCGTTTCGCTGGCCGAGCCGATCTCCTCCATCATGCCCGGCGGGAGTATTGTAGCGGCAGAAGCGGCGTTCGAAAATCCTGAATGTCCCGCAAGAGTTTCACGATCGTTCGATCGCGCCGCCTGCTTTGGTTGCTGTCAGGGGAATATCGACCATCCAAAGACGTATCGAGGCTGGATGCCGCCGTTGGCGAGCCTGCCAATTCCTTTGATATCACATAGGAACCCCTATATGACTATTGTAGTCACATTGGAGAATTCTCATGCGTGAAATCCAGCTTCGGGACGCCAAGGCATCGCTTTCGGCCGTCGTCGATAACGCCGTAAGAGGCGAACCGGCGGTCATCACACGCCACGGCCGGAAGGCTGCCGTTTTGGTATCCTGGGAGGAATGGGAGAAGCTGTCCACGATCCCCAGTTTCGGGCGTCTCCTGATGGCTTCCGGACTTCTTGATGGCGACCTGCCGGAGCGCAGCAATCAATCACTTCGCGATTTCGAGCCCTGACGTGTATCTGGCCGATACCGACATCTTGTCGGCCATCTCGCCGACCGCAAAAGTGTCCGTCACCGATTTGGCCAACTGGATGGATGCGGCCTCGCCGCAGCTGTTCTTGTCGGTGGTCACCGTCGCCGAAGTCCGCAACGGCATCGAGAAGAACGAACGCCAGGGAGCGATCCGCAAGGCCGCCGCGCTCCGCGAATGGTGGGCGACCGTCGAGCACCTGTACGCCAAACGAATCCTGCCGTTCGACCTCGGCGCGGCCCATATCGCCGGCGTCTTGTCAGATCGTGCCAGAGGCGCCGGTTTCGATCCCGGCTTTGCGGATGTGGTGATCGCTGCGACCGCCGAGGCGCACGGCTTGACGGTCCTGACGCGAAACACGCGGGACTTCGAACCGTTGGGCGTATCCTTCCTCAATCCCTATGAAGGTCTGCCGCCGCTTCAATCCGGCTGAACGAGCTTACGGCAATCAACTTCAGTATCCCTCGCCCCCCTGGCTCGCGCCGGCCGCGGTCACCATGGCGACGCCTGCGCTGGCGCCGATGCGGGTAGCGCCGGCTTCGATCATCGCCTTGGCGTCCTCGAAGGTGCGCACGCCGCCCGAGGCCTTGACGCCCATCGCGGGCCCGACGACGCGGCGCATCAGAGCGATGTCGGCGACGGTGGCGCCGCCGGTCGAGAATCCGGTGGAGGTCTTGACGAAATCGGCGCCCGCCTGCTGGGCCAGTCGGCAGGCTGTTTCTTTCTCGGCGTTGGTGAGCAGGCACGTCTCGATGATCACCTTGAGCAGGGCCGGGCCGCAGGCTTCCTTCACGGCGGCGATATCGACCTTTACCGCATCGGTGTCGCCGGCCTTCAGCAGGCCGACGGCGATCACCATGTCGATCTCCTCGGCGCCGTCGGCGACGGCCTGCCGGGTTTCCGCCGCCTTGGAGGCCGCCGGCGTGGCGCCGAGCGGGAAGCCGACCACCGAGCAGGTCTTGACGCCCGTTCCCTTCAGTTGCCCGGCCACCAGCGAAACATAGATCGGGTTGACGCAGACCGAACAGAAGCGGTGCTGGATCGCCTCCGCGCAGAGCGTGCGCACCTGGTCGGGCGTCGCCTCGGGCTTCAACAGCGTGTGGTCGATCAGGCCGGCGAGATCGGCCGGCGATGCGATCGTGATCGGTTCGGGCATTGGGAGTTCTCCTCCTGACAGAGAGCAAGGCGATCCTGCCCGCTTCCTATACGAAAACGCGGCCGCGTGAGGAGATCCCGCGGCCGCATTTCTTGAGGCGTTGCCGGTATCGCCCGCTGGCGAGCCGGCAGCGGCACCGATCAGTCGTAGAGAACCGCGGCGATCTCGGGATCGTCGATGTTCGTCTTGTCGTACCAGTAGAAGCCGGTGTCGATGGTCTTCTCGACCGTTTCGCCCTTGGCCGCGGCGATCGCGGCCTTGACCGTCTCGTAGCCGATGCCGATCGGGTTCTGAGTGATGGCCCCGGCCATCAGCCCGTCGCGGATCGCCTGCTTCTGCGCGGCGCCCGAATCGTAGCCGACCACCACGACGTCGCTCTTGCCCATTTCGCGAACGCCGTTGATGACGCCGATGGCCGAGCCTTCGTTCGCGCCGAAGATGCCCTTGAGATCGGGATTGCCCTGCAGGATCGACTTGGTCAGCTCGGTCGATTCGAGCTGGTCGCCGCCGCCGTACTGGACGGTCACGACCTCGATGTTGGGATGGGCGTCCTTGATGCGGTTGACGAAGCCGTCGCGGCGGTCGATGCCGGTGCGGCTGGTCTGGTCGTGCACGACGACCGCGACCTGGCCCTCGTCGCCGATCAGTTCGGCCATCTTGTCGGCGGCGAGCGCCGCGGCGGCGATGTTGTCGGTCGACGCCGTGGCCACCGGAATGTCGCTGTCGACGCCGGAGTCGAAGGCGATGACCGGAATGCCCTCGTCCTGGGCCTGCTTGAGCAGCGGGATGGCGGCCTGGCTGTCGAGCGCGGCGAAGCCGATCGCATCGGGGTGCTTGGCGAGCGCGGCCGACAACATGTCGATCTGGCGGTCGACCTGGCTTTCGTCGTCCGGGCCCTCGAAGGTGACTTCGACGCCGAATTCCTTGGCCGCCTTGTCCGCGCCCATCTTCACGGCCTGCCAGAACTGGTGCTGGAAGCCCTTGGAGATCAGCGGAATATACATGGCGTCCTGGGCCGAGGCATGGGCGCCCGAGGCCAGGAGAGCCGTGGCGCAGATGGCGCCGAACAGGGTGCGTCTTGAGATCATGGTTTCCTCCGGTTCTGATGGTTGACGCTTCAAGTCTCTGGTCGGGGGCGTGGGATCGCCCTCTTCTTGATCGGGCTCAGCCCGCCTTGCGGCGGCGCATCATGTCGGCGTAGACGGCAAGAATGATGATCGCGCCGGTGACGACGGTCTGCCATTCCTGCGCCACCGACAGGATGCGCAGTCCGTTGGTGAGAACCGCCATGATGAGCGCGCCGATGAGCGTGCCGAGGATGGTGCCGCGCCCCCCCGACAGCGACGTGCCGCCGATCACCACGGCGGCGATCGCTTCCAGTTCGTAGCCCTGGCCGAGAGCGGGCTGGGCGGAGTTGAGGCGCGAGGCGATCAACAGCCCGGCGATGCCGCAGATGCCGCCCGCGAGCGAATAGATCGCCATCTTCCAGGCATCGACGTTGACGCCGGACAGCCGCACCGACTCCTCGTTGGAGCCGAGCGCGAAGGTGTAGCGGCCGAGCACCGTGCGATCGAGGATGTAGCTTACCGCGAAGGCCGTCAGGAACAGGATCAGCACGCCGTTGGGCACCGGCAGGCCCGGCACGATCATCTCGATCAGCGAGCCGCGCGAAATCTCGGTGAAGCCGGGCGTGTCGTTGAAATAGATCGGCCGCGTGCCGGAGATCACCAGCGATCCGCCCTTCAGCATCAGCATCATGCCGAGCGTGGCGATGAAGGGCGGGATCTTCATCTTGGCGACGAAGAAGCCGGAGGTCAGCCCGCACAACGCGCCGGTGCCGATCGAGGCGATGATGCCCAAGGGCAGCGGCAGACCCCAATAGGTCAGCACCACGCCGGTGATGACGGCGCAGAACGTCATCATCGTGCCGACCGACAGGTCGATGCCGCCGGTGATGATGACCAGCGTGACGCCGATCGCCAGCACGCCGTTCACCGCCGTGGCCTGCAGGATGGCGATGATGTTGGCCATCTGCATGAAGTTCGGCGAGGCCAGCGAAAAACCGATCAGCAACAGCACGAGGCTGGCGAAGGCGAGCAGCTTCTGATGGGCGCCGCGGCTGATCAGGCGTGCTCCGAAACCCTGGTGCGGCGCTTCGACGGTGGTCATGCGTGTGCTCCCGCAACTTCCATGGCACTCTCGCGCAGCGTCGCGAGATGCATGATTTCTTCCTGGCTGGTTTGCGATCCGCCCGGCAGGATGCCGGTCAGCCGGCCCTCGCACATCACGGCGATGCGGTGGCTGAGCCGCAGCACCTCCGGCAGTTCCGAGGAGATGACGATGATGGCGCGCCCCTGCGCGGCGAGGCTGTTCAACAGCTTGTGGATCTCCGCCTTGGCGCCGACGTCGATGCCGCGCGTCGGCTCGTCGAAGATCAGGATCTCGCAATCGCGAAGCAGCCACTTGGCGACCACGACCTTCTGCTGGTTGCCGCCCGACAAGAGCCGCACTTCCTGGCGGTCCGAGGGCGTGCGGATGCCGAGGATATCGATGTAGCGCAGCGCCGCCTCCCGCATGCCCTTCTCGTCGAGCTGGCCGACGCGATTGGTGAAACGGTCGAGGCTCGCCATCGCTACGTTGGCGCGCAGATCCATGCCGACGGCCAGGCCGAAATGCTTGCGGTCCTCCGACAGATAGCCGATTCCGGCGGCGACCGCGTCGGACGGGCTGCGGATCATGCAGCGCTGGCCGTTGATGTAGATCTCGCCGGCTTCGATCGGGTCGGCGCCGAAGATCGCCCGTGCTACCTCCGTACGCCCGGCCCCCATCAGGCCGGCGAAGCCGAGGATTTCGCCCTTCTTCACCGAGAAGCTGACGTCGCGGATTTCGCGGCCGCGCGTCAGGCCGCGCACCTCCAACGCGGTCTCGGCGCCGGAAAGATCGGGGATCGAGGCCGTTTCGTCGGACAGTGCGCGTCCCACCATCATCGAGATGATCTGGGCGATCGGCGTATCGGCTGCCGGTACCGTGCCGACCGTCTCGCCGTCGCGCATCACCGTCACCCGGTCGGCGATGCGCTTCAGCTCGTCCATCTTGTGGGAGATGTAGATGATGCCGACGCCCTCGGCCCGCAGCCGGTGGATGATGACGAACAGCTCCTCGATTTCGGCATCGTTGAGCGCCGCCGTCGGTTCGTCCATGACCAGCACGCGCGACTTGAAGGACAAGGCCTTGGCGATCTCGACCATCTGCTGCTTGGCGATGGTCAGGCGCTCCACCTTGGTACGCGGATCGAGCTTGAGGTTCATCGAGGCGAAGATCTCGGACGCCTGCCGGTTCAGCGCCGCCTCGTCGAGCCGGCCGAAGCGCAGTCGCGGCTCGCGCCCGATGAAGATGTTCTGTGCCACCGTCAGATCGTTCATCAGGGAGAGCTCCTGATGGATGATCGAGATGCCGAGGTCCTGCGCGGCGCGCGGTCCTTCGACCTCCACCGCCTTGCCGTCGACCAGGATCTCGCCGGCATCCTTCGTGTAGACGCCCGACAGGATCTTCATCAGGGTGGACTTGCCGGCGCCGTTTTCGCCCATCAGGGCGTGCACTTCACCGGACAGAAGCTCGAGATGGACGTTCTTGAGGGCATGGACGCCCGGAAACGTCTTCTCGATGCCGGTCATCTGGACGAGCGCGGTCATGACGCGCGCTCCGGTCGGCGGCTCGCTCCGGCCTGGTCCTGAAGCGCGACGACCCGCTTATCGACGTCGTCGCAGCGGATCTTGCTTTCCATCATGACAGCGTTTCCTCCCTGGCCACCACGAATACTCGGATCGAATTATATATCTTTCAGTTTTATTATTATCTCTGCTGATAAGGTTGCAAAATTACATGACGAGATTCGACGGCGCATCCGAACAGGGCTCGGCCACACGCGGTGCTTAAACCTTCATCATGGTGCAAAAACTTGCAAACAACGGCACATCCTCCCTTGCCGTTTCAAGTTAGTCGGCAGGCTAACCGCCTTTGACCGTGGAATCAACCACCATTGTCGATAGGCGATGATTAAAACTGCAAACTTCTGATGATTACGATTGACCGCGCGTGACCGCTCGCGCTAGCATTCTATCATGTTGAAGGAGGATCGGTTTCAAGCAATTCTGGAATATATCGACGGGAAGACCGCTGTTTCCTATCGAGAAATTCTAGCGATTGTCGATGTCTCGGCCGCCACGCTTCGTCGCGACGTCGCGGAGCTGGAGGAGGGCGGTCTGCTGCGCCGTGTGCGCGGCGGCGTCGCGCCCGTCGTCCAGCCGGGCTATAAGCCGCTGCAATCCTATTTCTTCCGCAGCGAGCAGCTGCGCAACATGCAGGCCAAGGACGCCATTGCCGGAGAGGCGCTCTCCCTGTGCGAGGCGCCCGATACTGTCATCCTGTTTTCCGGAACCACGGTCGCCCGTTTTGCCGAGCGGCTGCCGCGCTCGGGATTGACCATCCTGACCAATTCGCTGCCGGTCGCCAACGTGATGGCGCAGAGCGCGAACCGCACCTTCATCACCTGCGGCGAGGTGCTGCCCGAACAGGGCGTCATTCTCAGCCCGTTGGCCGAGAACCCGTTTCATCCGCACCTGGCGGCGAGCACCATCTTCATCGGCTGCCACGCCGTGAGCCAGGCCGGCATTCTCGAAGACGACCCGGTTCCGATCCAGGTGTTCCGATCGCTGCGCAAGCAGGCGCGCCGGCTCGTCGTGCTCGCCGACAGCTCGAAATTCCTCGAGGGGCGCAGCCTGGTCCTTTGCCCGCTCTCCGAGGTCGACGTCTTCGTGACCGACGACGGAATTTCCGACGAATCCCACCGGATGCTGATCGATGCAGGCGTGACCGTCCTGGTCGCGCCGCGTCGTCTCGGCCGGGCGCCGGAAGACGATCCGTCGCGAACCGCCGGCCGCGAGGTCGATGCGGGCGGCACGCCACCACGATTCGCTCTCAACCGATCGGCAACGCCATGACCCAGAGCCAGACCGCAGTCCGCGAGGAAATGATCGAGACCTGCCGCCGGATGAACGCCGCCGGCCTCAACAACGGTTCGGCAGGCAATCTCAGCGTGCGGACCGACGAGGGTTTCCTCATCACGCCCTCAGGCATTTCCTATGACCGGCTGATGCCCGAGCAGATCGTCGAGATGGACCTCGAAGGCCGCTATTACGGAGACTTCATCCCGTCGTCCGAATGGCGGTTCCATTACGACATCCTGCGCGCGCGCGCCGACATCGACGTGGTGCTGCACAGCCACGCGCTGCATTGTGCCATTCTCGCCTGCTGCCGGCTCGACATTCCGGCGATCCACTACATGGTCGGCGTCGGCGGCGGCTCGGTGATCGAGTGCTCCGACTATGCGACCTTCGGAACCCAGGCCCTGTCGGAGGCGGCGTTGAAGGCGCTCGGACCGCGCAAGGCATGCCTGCTCGCCAACCATGGCGTGATCGCCCTCGGCAAGACCATGGAAAAGACCTTCGGCGTGCTGGAGGAGGTCGAGAACCTCGCTCGAATCTATATCGGCACGCGCACGCTCGGCGGCGGCGTCATCCTCGGCGAGGCGGACATGGCCGTGGTGCTGCAGCGCTTCCAGACCTACGGCAAGCAGCCGAACGAGATTGATCCTGCGATCACCGAACGCATCGAGCCGCCGGTCTATGGCGGCGCGCGCCTTTCCTAACCAGTCGGCCGCGGGAAGAGCGGCAGTAGAAATCGCAATGTGGGGGATGTCATGAACAGCGTGTTTTCGAAGAACCCGCCGAAGGTGGGGATTCGCCCGACCATCGACGGGCGGCGGCAGGGTGTGCGCGAAAGCCTGGAAGAGCAGACCATGGGCATGGCGCGTGCCGTGGCCGAGCTGATCTCTTCGACGCTGCGCCATCCAACCGGCGAGGCGGTGGAATGCGTGATCGCCGACACCACGATCGGCGGCGTCACCGAGGCCGCAGCCTGCGCCGAAAAATTCCGGCGCGAGAATGTCGGCGTGTCGCTGACGGTGACGCCGTGCTGGTGCTACGGCTCGGAGACCATGGACATGGACCCGACGCTGCCCAAGGCGGTATGGGGCTTCAACGGCACCGAGCGGCCGGGCGCCGTCTATCTGGCCGCCGTGCTGTCGGCCTATGCCCAAAAGGGACTGCCGGCCTTCGGCATCTACGGCAGCGAGGTACAGGACGCCGGCGACGGATCGATTCCGGCCGACGTCGCCGACAAGATCCTGCGCTTTGCGCGCGCCGGTCTCGCGGTCGCCACCATGCGCGGCAAGGCGTATCTGGCGATCGGCGGCACCTCGATGGGTATCGCCGGATCGATGGTCGATCCGGACTTCTTCGAGAAGTATCTCGGCATGCGCTCCGAAAGCGTCGACATGAGCGAGGTGCAGCGCCGCCTGCAGCTGTCGATCTTCGATCCCGACGAATACGAGACTGCGCTGGCCTGGACCAAGGCGAACTGCAAGGAAGGCCGCGACGTCAACCCGCCGGAGCGTCGGGCGAGCGCGGAAAAGAAGGCCGAGGAATGGGAAATCAGCGTCAAGATGGCGCTGATCTGCCGCGACCTGATGATCGGCAATCCGCGCCTGGCCGAACTGGGCTGGGCCGAAGAGGCCGAAGGCCATCATGCGGTGGCCGGCGGTTTCCAGGGGCAGCGGCAGTGGACCGACTTCATGCCCAACGGCGACTTCATGGAGACCATGCTCAACACTTCTTTCGACTGGAACGGGCCGCGCCAGCCGCTGATCATGGCCACCGAGAACGACTGCCTGAACGGCGTCGGCATGCTGCTCGGCAACCTGCTCACCGGCCGCGCCCAGATCTTTTCCGACGTGCGCACCTACTGGAGCGCCGAGGCGATCGAGCGCGTCAGCGGCTGGAAGCCGGAAGGAGCGGCGGCCGGCGGCATCATCCACCTGATCAATTCCGGCGCCACCTGCCTGGACGGCTCCGGCGAGATGACGGTCGACGGCAAGCCGGTGATCAAGCCGTTCTGGGAGGTGACCGAGGAGGACCAGAAAGCCTGTCTCGAAGCCACCCGCTTCTGTGCCGCCAATCTCGGCTACTTCCGTGGCGGCGGCTTCTCCACCGACTTCACCACCAAGGGCGGCATGCCGGTGACGATGATCCGGCTCAACCTCGTCGATCGGCTGGGGCCGGTGCTCCAGATCGCCGAGGGCGAGACGGTGGCGCTGCCGGACAAGGTGCACGACACGCTCGACCTTCGCACCGACCCGAGCTGGCCGACCACTTGGTTCGTGCCGCGCCTGACCGGGGAGGGGCCCTTCGTCTCGGTCTATAACGTGATGGACGCCTGGGGCGCCAACCACGGTGCGATCTCCTACGGCCATATCGGCGCCGACGTGATCACGCTCGCCTCGATGCTGCGCATCCCGGTGGCGATGCACAATGTCGAGCCGGCGCGCCTCTTCCGGCCGCGCACCTGGGGCCTGTTCGGCTCCAACACCGAGGGCGCGGACTTCCGCGCCTGCGAGGCCTTCGGTCCGCTCTACGGCTGAAGCGGTCATCCGAAATGCCAGCCGCAGGCGGCGAATGCCGTTCGCCGCCTGCGGAGCCCTGTGCCCTACGCCACCGGCGGCCCCTGCGCCGAAAGGTCCCAGCGCGGATTCTGGAACCCCGTTTCAGGCAGCGATAAAACCCGTTTCGGATCTCGAAGAGGTCTTCTTGGCGTAACCCCATGACCCCGGCGATGTCCAAAGGGGCTCGGTTGCTCGCTTCCGATGCCGATGCGGCTGCGGTCGGCGCCAAGCCATCATCAACCGCAAAGGATGGGGACGATGTCGTTTCGTCTGTGTTTTCCGAAGATCAACATCAGCGGGCCCGGTTCGGTCGCCGACGTGCCGGCCGAACTGGCGGCGCGGGGGCTGAAAAGGCCGTTGATCGTCACCGACAAGGTGCTCGCCGAGATCGGCTTGGTGGCGCCGCTGGTCGACGCCATGAAGGCCGAGGGGATCGAGGCGGTCGTCTATGACGGCGTCATTCCCAACCCGACCGTGCCGGTCGTCGAGGAGGCCTATGCGATGCTGCGCGGCAACGCCTGCGACTGCATCGTCGGCGTCGGCGGCGGCAGCCCGATCGACACCGCCAAGGCGGTGCGCATCCTGTCGGCCAATCCCGGCCCGATCACGCTCTACGAGGGCGTCGGCAAGGTGGAGAAGGAGGGCCTGTTCCTCGTCGCCGTCAACACCACCGCCGGCACCGCCGCCGAGGTGACCTCCAACGCGGTGATCACCGATCCGGTCGCCCAGGTGAAGATGGTCATCATCGACGCCAAGATCATTCCCGACATTTCGGTCAACGACCCGGAGATGATGACCGGCATCCCCGCCCCGGTCACGGCGGCGACCGGCATGGACGCGCTGACCCACGCCATCGAGGCCTATGTCGCCAAGGGCGCCCACGTGCTGACCGATCACGCCGCGCTGGAGGCGATCCGGCTGATCTCGAAATACCTGCCGCGCGCCGTCGCCGACGGCAAGGACCTGGAAGCGCGCGAGATGCTGGCCTACGGCCAGTTCATCGCCGGGCTGGCCTTCAACAGCGCCGGCCTCGGCCTGGTGCATGCGATGGCGCACCAGCCGGGCGCGGTGAAGGACCTGCCGCACGGCGTCTGCAATGCCATCCTGATGCCGGTGGTCGAGGAGTTCAACCGACCCTACGCCGTGGAGCGCTTCGCCCGGATCGCCGAGGCGATGGGCGTCGACACCGCCAACATGAACACCGAGCAGGCGTCCAAGGCGGCGGTTGAGGCGATCCGCGAACTGGCGGTGAAGGTCGGGATCCCCAAGGGCTTCTCCGAGTTGGGCGTCACCGAGGAGGATTTCCCGCTCTGGGTGGAGAAGGCGCAGAAGGACCCGTGCGCGCCCGGCAATCCGGTCGCCGCCACCGACGAACAGATCCTGGCGCTCTATCGCCAGGCGCTTTAAGCTCGATCCCGCCCGCCCGGTTCGCCCGGGCGGGCGGTTCATCCAGGGGAGGACTCAATCATGCTGCGTGGCATCTCGCCGCTTCTGTCGCCGGATCTGCTCGCGGTCCTGAGCCGCATGGGCCATGGCGACGATCTCGTGCTCACCGACGCCCACTTTCCGGCCGACGCGATGAACGCCCGCGTGATCCGCGCCGACGGGCTGATGGTCGATGCGCTGCTCGACGCCATCCTGCCGCTGTGGGAACTCGACAGCTACGTGGCGAGCCCGGTCACGATGATGGCGGCCGCCGAGGGCGACGAGCTGGACCAGCAAGTGCTCGCCCGCTTTCGCTCGGCGATCGAACGCCACCACCCGCAGACCTCGCCCACCGAATTCATCGGCCGCTTCGACTTCTACGACCGCACGCGGGCGGCCTTCGCCGTGGTGATCACCGGCGAAACCGCGAAATACGCCAACGTCATCATCAAGAAGGGCGTGATTCTGGCCAACTGAGCCCCGGAACGCCGCCATCGGTCCTTGGGAGGGGACGCCATGACGGACATCACGCGATGCGCCGCCGTCGATCTGGGCGCCGGCAGCGGCCGCGTCATTCTTGCCGAGCTCACGGGCGGCCGCCTGTCGCTGACCGAACTGCACCGCTTCGACACGCCCCACCGCCATGATGCCGACAGCGGCCACGAGATCTGGGATGTCGACGCCATTGAGGCCGAAATCCGCATCGGCCTCGCCGAGGCCCGGGCGCGGGGGGCCCTCGACAGCGTCGGGGTCGACAGCTGGGGCGTCGACTTCGTGCTGCTCGACGAACGCCGCGAGCGGGTCGCGCCGGCGGTTTGCTACCGCGATCACCGCACCGACGGCATCATGGACGACGTGTTCCAAAGGATGCCCGCCGACGAGATCTACCGGCGCACCGGCATCCAGTTCCTGCCGCTGAACACGCTCTATCAGCTGGCGGCGACCGCGCGCGACCACCCGGACTGGCTGGCCAAGGCGCGTCACCTCCTGATGATGCCCGACTACTTCCACTTCCGCCTGAGCGGCGAGATCGCCAACGAGGCGACGATCGGCAGCACCACGCAGCTCTTCGACCTTGCCACCGGCGCATGGGACCCCGGCCTGTTGGCGCTCGCCGGCATCGACGGCCGCATGGTGCGGCGTCCCGTGCCGGCCGGAACGCCGCTCGGCTGGCTGCGCACCGAAGACGGAGCGAGCGATACGAGGGTGATCGCGCCCGCGAGCCACGATACCGCCGCGGCGGTGGCGGCCGCGCCGCTCGCCGGGCCGGACGAGGCCGTCATCAGCTCGGGCACCTGGTCGCTGATGGGGATCGAAAGTCCGGTGCCCTACGCCGACGCCACGGCGCGCCGGCTCAACATCTCCAACGAGGGCGGCGCGGCCGGCCGCACAAGGGTGCTGAAGAACCTCATGGGCTTGTGGATCGTCCAGCGCCTGCGCGAGGAGAACGGCTGTCCGCCCCATGACGCGCTGGTGGAGGCCGCCGCCGCCGCGCCGGCCTGGCGCAGCCTGATCGATCCGGACCATCCGCGCTTCCTCAATCCCGCCTCGATGAGCGCCGCGATCGAGGCCGCGTGCGCGGAAACCGGCGAGCCGAAGCCGCGCGACCTCGCCGGCACCGTGCGCTGCGCCTTCGACAGCCTGGCGCTTGACTATCGCCGCGTGAAGGAGGAGCTGGAGACGCTGCGCGGCCAGCCGCTGAAGGCGATCCGCATCGTCGGCGGCGGCAGCCGCAACGCGCTGCTCAACCAGCTCTGCGCCGACGCGTGCCAGGTGCCGGTGAGCGCCGGCCCGGTCGAGACCTCGGCCCTGGGCAACGCCTGCCTCCAGATGATGGCGCTCGGCCGCTTCGCCTCCCTCGAAGACATCCGCACCACCGTCCGCCGCTCCTTCCCCGTCACCGACGTCACGCCGGGCGCGCCGGTACCCGACGCGGTATGGCGGCGGTTTTGCGCGATCGTGGAGACGCCGGCGGGTTAGCGGACCATTCTGCGAACGTGTGTCTCTATCTCACGCAGTATTTTGGTACGTGCCGGTCCATCGCCGGCAGCACCCTCTTGATTCACGACGCCATGCAGGGCGTTGAAGAGAAAGATGGCAGTGAAAGACGGGTCCGTCAGCGACCACGCGCCCTGGCGGGTTCCGCCCGTGAGCAATTCTGCCAGATGGTCGATCAGGAGGTTGCGCGTCAGTCCCTCGCGAGGTGGCAGGGGAGCAGCGGCAAAGATCATAGCGTGGAGGCGGCTGGAGTCCAGATAGCCGACGGCGCAGGTATTCGCCCACGCCGCAAGCTTGCCATGCCAGTCGTCGTTCGGTCGCTTGCTCAGGTCCGCCTCGATCCGGTCTAGCATCCCTTGGACGAAGCGGGACCGCAGCGCTTCGACAACATCGGCTTTCGAGGAAAAATGGAGATAGAAGGCTCCCTTGGAGACGCTCGCCCCTGCGGTGATGTCTTCGATCGTGGTTTGCTCGACTCCCTTCTCCAGGAACAGTCGCTCGGCCGATCTCATCAGGTCGTCGCGCCGTTCCTCGGCCGGTTTGGTTCTTGGCCTCCCGGCCGGGGTGGATGCCATCGGAACAGTCCGCTCTACTGGCGGCGCTGCGGCTCGGAGCGATGCAGGTAGCCCGCGAACACGTCTCGCATCGCCGTGCTTTCGATCTCGGGCAGGAGCCGGCCCGCTTCGCCGCGATGATAGCCGCTGTGCGTCACCACATGAGCCAACATTTCCTCGCGCGACATGCGCCCGCGTGCCCCATCCGTGAACGTGAAATCCAGGATCTCTTCCAGCTCTTCTGGACTGACCTTCGACACATAGTCCAGATACCACCGATCCGTCTCTAACATGGCGGGCGCCAAGTCGGTCAGCGCCGGAGCCTCTTTTTCCCAACTTACCGTAAAGGCGTGCTCCTGCTTCTGAAGGTTGGCGGCGAAAATCCGGTCCACGATATGCGCATGGTTGAGAACGCGGAGAGCCGATCCGATACGATCCGACGCCTCGCCCTCGGGGACGGAGGCCAAGGTTTCCAGCAACTCGCGATCCACGCTGGCCTTGTATCGGAACAGAGACGTCAAAAGGGTTTGGGCAGTCATATCGGGCTCCTAGGCGAACGGTAGAGATGGATAGCCTTATATTATTGACTGACCGTCAGTCAATAATGAGCCAAAAAGTCTCACCGAACGTTTGGATGTAAAGGACTTCACAGGCCCCGCCTCGTATCGATGCCGCGGCTTTCCCCAAAATCTGACCGAAAAACTGCCCACTTCCCATCACCCATGTCCAATCCAAGGCTGGATAGCGGTTCCCCAAACGATCCTCGGGAATCAGACGTCCGCTTCCAGCGCCACCGGCCGCAGCTCCTCGTCCAGCGCCACCATTTCCTCCAGCGTGGTGCCCACTTCGAGCCGGGGCGGCGTGAGGCGCAGGGCTTCGTGCGGCACGTCGGTGACCATGGCGATGGCCTCGGCCAGCGGCAGGCCGACATGGGTGACGGCGTTGGCGAGTCCGGTCAGCTGGTCGACATGGGCGCCGGCGAGCGAGCCTTCGGCGTTGACCAGCTTGCCGCCGCGCACCTCGATGCGCCGGCCGTAGAGCTCGAAATGATCCGGGCCGCCGACGGTCGCCATGGCGTCGGAGACCATGAATAGGCGCCGGGCCGTGGGCCGCGCCCGCCATGCCAGCGCCACCATGTCCCAGCTCACGTGATGGCCGTCGACGATGATGCCGACATAGGCGTCGCTGTTGATCGCGGCGGCCGCGATGCCGGGCTCGCGCGAGGTCATCTGCGGCATGGCGTTGTAGAGATGGGTGAAGCAGCGCGCGCCCGCCTCCAGTCCGACGCGCGCCTCGTCGGCCGTTGCCATCGAATGGCCGGCCGAGACGACCACGCCGAGATCGGCGATCCTTTCGATCCACGCCGCGCCGACGATCTCGGGCGCGAGCGTCAGCAGCACGGGGATGCCGGCGGCGCGCAGGCGTTCGAGCACCGCGAAGGTGCGCTCGTCCATCGGCCGGATGTGCGCGGCCTCATGCGTGCCCTTGCGGATCGGGTTGATGTGCGGCCCTTCGATATGGATGCCGAGTAGCCCCTCCAGGCCCCAGGCGGCGAGCATGGCGTCCGCGACCGCCTCCATCCGCTCGGCCGCGTCGGTGATCAGCGTCGGCATCACCCAGCCGGTGCCGAGCCCGCGCTGCGCGGCAACGATCGCGGCGATGCCGTCGACCGTCGGCTGCGAATTGAGCATGACGCCGCCGCTGCCGTTGACCTGCAAATCGGTGCAGGCGGGCATCAGGACGTGCGGGCGAAGATCGGGCGTCTCTCCCGGCTTCAGCGGCCGGATCGCCGCGATGGCGCGTCCCGACAACTCGACCGCCAGGCCGTCCTGCAGGGCGCCGTCGATCCAGACCTGGGTGGGGGCGAGCAGGCGGTTCATCGTAATCATCTCCGGGTCGGACCAGCGCTTGGGAGGGGCTGTGGCGCGAGACATAACGCCCGGTGCCGCCAGGAGGAAAGGACAATTTCGCGGGGGCGGCCGAGCGCCGCCGCCATCACGGCGCCGCCGGTCCCTCGTCGAGATCGAGCCTGACCCAGGGATGGCGATGCTCTTCATACACGCTCTTGGAGGGAACGAGCCCCTCCTGGTCGTCGAAGGCACCGAAGGCGACGGCGACGAGACCCGGACGGAAGCCTGGAAACCAGAACAGGGTCGTCCCGCACTGGGGGCAGAAATGAAAGGCCACGGCCTTTCCGCTGCTGCCGATGCGTTCGAAGACCTTGGATTCGCCCGTCGTCTCGACGGTCTCGGCCGGATAGAAGACGGCGGTGCCGAAACTCGATCCGGTTCGACGCTGGCAGGCCCGGCAATGACAGACGGAGATGAGCATCGGCTCGCCCTCCGCAATGACCGAAAGCGAGCCGCAGGAGCAGGCTGCACGTCTTGTCATGGGCTTCCCTCCAGGTGGTGACTTGGATGATGCGGCGGCCTCGGGTGTTTTCAAAGCCCGGACGGCATGCGCGATGGCCTTGCGCGGCCCCCGCGCCGCAGAAGAAGATTTCTCCGACGATAGCAGAATTGTCCAGCTATCCAGCCGGTTTGACCCTACCACCGGAGGAGGCGCCGCGTTAGCCTGTCGATCATGGAGCGCGGCCTATAAAAGCCTGGAAGGCCGCCGCGCACGGGGAGGCATTCGGATATGCGGGCAGCGGTCGACAAATTCGTCGTCGGCTTGGATTTCGGCACCGACAGCGTACGCGCCGTGCTGATGCGGGTCGATACGGGCGAGGAGGTCGCGACCTCCGTCGAGGCCTACGAGCGGTGGGCGCGCCAACAGTGGTGCGAGCCGACGCGCCAGCAGTTTCGCCAGCATCCGCTCGACCATGTCGAGGCGATGACGCGCGCCGTGCGCGGCCTGTTCAAGGACGGCCGCCAGGCGCCGGAAAAGGTCGTCGGCATCGGCGTCGACACGACAGGATCGTCACCCCTTCCGGTGGACGCCAGGGGCCAGCCGCTCGCCTTCTCCGAGGAGTTCGCCGACGATCCGAACGCGCTCTGCATCCTGTGGAAGGACCACACCTCGGTCGCCGAGGCCGAGGAGATCAACGCGCTCGCCCATTCGCCCAATATGCGCGATTACACGCGCTATGTCGGCGGCATCTATTCGTCGGAATGGTTCTGGGCGAAGATCCTCCACACCTATCGCCAGAGCCCCAAGGTGCAGGCGGCCGCGGCCTCCTGGGTCGAGTTCTGCGACTGGATCCCCGCGCTGCTCACCGGCGTTTCCCGCGCCCAAGACATCGTGCGCGGCGCCTGCGCGGCGGGTCACAAGGCGCTGTGGCATCCGGATTTCGGCGGCCTGCCGCCTAAGGAGTTCTTCGCCGCGCTGGACGAGCGGCTGCTGTCGCTGCCGCATCCCCTGTTCGGCGATCCGGTGACCAGCGATCATGCGGCCGGCCGTCTCAGCCCGGAATGGGCGGAAAAGCTCGGCCTCAGCCCACGCGTCACCGTCGCGGTCGGCGCCTTCGACTGCCATTTCGGCGCGGTCGGCGGCGGCGTGACGCCCTACACCTTCACCCGCGTCATCGGCACGTCGACCTGCGACATTCTGATCGCGCCGCCGAACGAGGTCGGCGATACGGTGGTCGAGGGCATCTGCGGCCAGGTGCCGGGCAGCGTTCTGCCGGGCTTCATCGGCTTCGAGGCCGGCCAGTCGTCCTTCGGCGACGCCTATGCCTGGTTCGCCAATCTCTTGAACTGGGGCACCGAATCGGCGGCCGATCGCGGCAGCGTGCTCGGCAAGCTGGAGCAGGCGGCGAGCGCGCTGCCGCCCGGCGGCCACGGCGAGCGCGCGCTCGACTGGCTGAACGGCCGGCGCACGCCCGATGCCAACCAGCGCCTGCGCGCTATGCTGGCAGGTCTGCATCTGGGCTCCACCGCGCCGTCGATCTATCGCGCGCTGGTCGAGGCCACCGCCTTTGGCGGCCGCGCCATCGTCGATCGCTTCGAGGCCGAGGGCATCCCGGTCAAACAGGTCATGGCGCTGGGCGGCATTCCGCAGAAGTCGAAGCTGGTCATGCAGGTCTCCGCCGACGTGCTCAACCGGCCGATCGCGGTGGTCGAATCCTCGGAGTGCTGCGCGCGCGGCGCCGGCATCTTCGCGGCCGCCGCGGCGGGCGAATACCGCTCGGTGCTGGAGGCGCAGGAGGCGATGAAGAGCGACGTGCTGATCGAGTTCCAGCCGAACCCGCAGGCCGCCGCCGCCTACGAGGCGATCTATCAGGACTATCTGGCGATGGGCGCCTTCGAGACCGAGCGCGCCGGCAAGGCGGCCAAGGCCGACGTGCCCAGGCGCTCGGGCCGGCCGGAGCAGGTCTGAGCCCCGATTGCAGGAAGGAGAGCGGCCATGCTGTTGGAAAAGCTGCGCGAGGAGGTCTGCGAGGCCAATCTGGAGCTCGACCGGCGCGGCATCGTCATCCTCACCTGGGGCAATGTCAGCGGCATCGACCGCCAATCCGGCCTCGTCGTCATCAAGCCGTCGGGCGTCGCCTATGGCGATCTGACGCCGGACAAGATGGTGGTGGTCGATCTCGACAACACGATCGTCGAGGGCGAGCTGAATCCCTCCACCGACACCGCCACCCACACCGTGCTCTACAAGGCGTTTCCGAGCGTCGGCGGCGTCGCCCACACCCATTCGATGAACGCGGTGGCCTGGGCCCAGGCGCGCCGCGCCATCCCCTGCTACGGCACGACGCACGCCGACCACTGCTTCGGCCCGGTGCCGTGCACGCCGCCCTTGAGCGAGGCTCAGGTCGGCGAGGCCTACGAGGACGAGACCGGCCAGCAGATCGTGCGTCAGATGGGCAACGAGGACCCGCTGGCCAAGCCGATGATGCTGGTCGCCGGCCACGGCCCCTTCACCTGGGGCAAGTCCGCCACCGACGCCGTCACCAACGCCGTGGTTCTGGAGGAAGTCGCCCGGATGGCGAGCGCCACGCTGGCGCTCGACCCGAACGCGCCGCCGCTGGAAGACTACGTGCTGCGCTATCACTACGAACGCAAACACGGCCCCAACGCCTGGTACGGCCAGAAGAAGGCGTAGGGCGAGGGCCAACGAGGAGGACAGGACATGACCACTGAAACGGGCGCGGCCAAGGCCGGCCGCAAGCCGGTGATCGGGCTGCTCGGCATCATGCAGGAGCTCTACGACGAGATGCTGCCCGGCATCACCGAGCGGCAGGAGGGCTATGCCCGCCAGATCTGCAAGCGCCTCGACGGCGTCGCCGAGATGCGCTTTCCGGGCGCCGCGAGAAACCGCTCCGACATCGAGCACATCGTCTCGAATTTCCAGGCCGAGGGCGTCGACGCCATTCTCATCGTCATGCTGACCTACGGGCCGGGCCTGCGCCTGGTCAACGCGCTGCGCGACCTGTCGCTGCCGCTGATGCTCGCCAACGTCCAGCCCGAGCCCGAGGTCACCACCGCCTGGGACATGGGCGATCTTACCTACAACCAGGGCGTCCACGGCGCGCAGGACACGGCGAACACGCTGAACCGGCTCGGCAAGCGCTTCTCTGTCTTCTCCGGCGACTGGCGCTCCGATTCCTTCATCGAGGCGGTCCAGACCTTCGGCTGCGCCGCGCAGGCCAAGGCCACGTTGCGCAAGGCGCGCATCGCCGTGTTCGGCCAGATGCCGGGCATGGGCGACATCCTGACCGACAGCCACGCCTTCATGCGCACGCTCGGCGTCCAGGTCGAGCATTGGGGCATGGGCACCATCGTCTCGGCCATCGAGAAGGCGCCGAAGCAGGCGGTCGACGCCGTCATCGCGCAATGCCGCAAGGATTTCGAGATCGATCCGAAGATCACGCAAGAGCAATTCGAGGAGGCAGCCCGCATCGAGGTCGGCCTGCGTTCGGTCCTGGAGGAGGGCGGCTTCGACGGCTTCTCGCTCTACTTCAACCAGATCGGCTTCGACGGCCGCTTCAAGCAGATCCACATGATGGCGGCCTCCAACCTCATGGCCGAGGGCTATGGCTACGCGGCGGAGGGCGACTCGACCTGCGCCAGCCTCATGGTGGCGGCGCGCGCCATCGCGCCCGACCCGCATTTCACTGAAATGTACGCTATGGATTTCGCCCGCGACGCGGTGCTGCAGAGCCATATGGGCGAGGGCAACTGGAAGGTTGCGCGCAAGGACAAGCCGGTCAAGCTGATCGACCGGCCGCTCGGCATCGGCGGGCTCTCCAATCCGCCGACGGTGCTGTTCATGGCCGAGCCGGGGCCCGCGACGCTGGTCAGCCTGGTGCCGCTCGTCGGCGAAAAGTACCGGCTCGTGGTGGCCCAGGGCGAAGTGCTCGACACCGAGGAACTGCCCACCGTCGAGATGCCCTATTTCTTCTTCAAGCCGGACACCGGCGTCACCGAGTGCCTGAACGGCTGGCTGGAGCAGGGCGGCACGCACCACCAGGTGCTGCACCTGGGCGACGTGCGCCCGCGCTGGAAGGCGTTCTGCAAATTCACCGGCATCGAATACGTCGAGGTCTGAGCCTCGGCCGGGCCGAGGCGATCTCATGCCCGAGAGTTACGTCGAGGTCTGACGATCCCGACGGCCGGCCGCCTCCCTCCTCCTCCCTGGGAGCGGCCGGCACCCTGCTCCTCCTGGCGGGCCGCAAGGCCCGCTTTTTTGTGGGTGTGGCGCCGTCCTCGGCCGCAGGCCGGAGAGCCCTGCCGAACGCCTGAGCCGCCTTTCTATAGTCGGACCGCAAGCACAGTCAGGGCACGGATGGGCCGGACGGAGATGGGCGGCTTTCGCGCACCGCAGGCGGGAAGCTGCGCTTCGGCTTCTGACCCCAACGAGCCATAGCCCCAAACAACCAAATCATTCAAAGCCGACGTTGTGAAAGTGATCTACGCCGATGTCATCGACGGTCTTCTTCCTCGAGGGCGGGCAGGTTTGGTTCCTCGCGCAATGCTCGGATGTATGCGGAGGTGCATGGCTGACCGATGATCGTCGGGTGCTCAAGCGGAATGACAGTGTTGTTTTCGAATGGAATCGTGACGGGAAGATCGATCTTGCACGACACCGAGGTGATAGCCTCGCCCAAACCCGTCACCCCGTCCAAGTAACGGCAACCCGTCTTGGCTTTTATCGTGTCCGGGAACACGATCC